>JADGPX010000154.1 GCA_017882215.1 Chitinophagaceae bacterium
ATGAACAGTCTGATTAACGATAATATTGCTTAATATCTTTCCATTCATGCATACGGCTGCAGAAGTTTCGTCGCAGGAAGATTCTATTGCTAATAGTGTAGCCTCCTGTCCCCCTAAAGGGGGAACCTGGCTTGAGGTATCTATATTTTTTGTTATCACTTTTTGATTATTATTGACTCGTATGCCCCTTTAGGGGTTAGGGGTTTTATTTACTTCTGATTGCAACAACCGGATCAAGCCGTGCAGCAATAGATGCAGGAATAATTCCTGCTAATATTCCAATGATGATACAGATAGAAATTGCCAGCGTTAAAATTCCGGCAGAAATAAAAACAGGAAAATTAAGTAGGTTGGTAAAAATTATAGTTAAAATGTAAACTAACAACAATCCTATTAAGCCTCCCATGATGCAAATGATGGCAGCTTCCAGTAAAAATTCCATTAAGATACTTCTGCGCTTGGCGCCAATTGCTTTTTTTAAACCAATCATTGCTGTACGTTCTTTAACTGTTACAAACATAATGTTTGCAATTCCAAATGCGCCAACAACCAGGCTCAGCAAGCCAATTGCCCAGCCGCCAATATTTACGGTGACAAAAACTGAGCTTACCTGATCACTGAATGCGCTAACATCATTCAGGCTAAAATTATCTTCAGTTGTTGGGCTTAATTTTCTAATCGACCTCATCACTCCTTCAAGCTCATCTTTAAAAGCAACAGTGGTTATACCTTCTTTAGCCATCGCTATAATAAAGCCATTAGAACGTTTTTCATCAAAAATATTCCTCATAAAACGATAAGGTATCATAACACATTGGTCATAATTCCATCCAATCATATTTTGTCCTTCTTTTTTTATAACCCCGATCACTTTCGCTTTTTTTCCGTTGAGAATAACTTCTTTTCCTACTGCCAGGTCAGCCCTTATAAATAAATTTTCAGCATTTGCAAATCCCATAATAACAACGCTGCTGCCGGCTACAAATTCAGATGAAGAAATATACCGTCCGTATTCAATAATTACAGGCTGAATAGCATTTTGTTCCTCAGTAATTCCAAAATAAGTAACTCCCTGCAGCACATTATTATTATATTCGGCATTGCCCACATTGTTGATATTATAAGCAATATGGCTTGCCAGCTGACTGCGTTGTTTTATAAATGCAATTTCCTCGTATTTTGGTGAGGGACGATTTACAAATTTCCACCATGGATAATCCGGTCCGCCGCTGTAATCCCATTTATCAATATAAATTGTATTGGTACCTAAGCCTTTAATTTCATCCTGAATATTTCTTTCAAGACTGTTAACTGTAGCCAGCACCCCAATTATGCAAAAGATACCGAATGAGATTCCGATAAGCGACAATGCAGTCCTAAGTTTATTGACCATTAGCTCCTGCATAGTAAGCCGGAAAGAACTACTTAAAATATTAAGCATTGTACGCATGAAGCAAATTTAAGCAATTGAAGTATGCAATAATCTAATAATGGACAATAGGCAATAGACAATGGACAATAGGCAAAAATTTCAAATCGAAAGTTATCTTTATTCACTAATTTTTTTTTGAAAGCATCTCAATATAATCTGCGTCTTCAAAAGATCATTACAGTTATTGCAATTGTATTGTTTTATTTCTGCCGCAGTAGAAGGTACACTTATAATTATTTGTTCACTCAGATGATTGCAGGGAATTTTCGTGCAGGATATGCAATAAAAAAGATTGCCTTGTACGGTTACATGATTTTGAAAACACAATAGAATGGACGATTGATAATATTATCAAAGATTCAAAGCACAGGTTACAAACTTTTTCTAAAGTAGTTTAGTTAGTGGGTTATTTTATATTCAATGGAACCAGGCGATAACTGAAACTGTAGAGCCCTGGCATAAATTTAAATGTAAATATAATTTTTTGAGGAACGGGTTTGCCGTCTTCCAATGCAGGTTCAAGAAAAGGCAACCTTGTAAGTTCCCTTACTAATTCTGATGCAATTTTTTCATCAAAAACACTTGTATAAGAGAATTTTGAAATTTCACCTTTTGCCGAAACTTCTCCGGTTAGTTCTACATCACTGTCATAAGGTTTTACATCCACATTACTTAAGTAAGGATTTACCAGGTCCTTTATTTTTTGAGAGAATGCATCAAAGCCATATTTATATTGTGCATTAACTATTTGTTTTCTTTTAACGCCATTACATGGCACAGAAGATATTCTTAATTTTTCTGCATTGATAAAAGGAAGATCAGCTTCGTTTATTAAATAAATATGCGACACATCTGTATAATCACCTGCAGGGCCATTTCCTTTCTGAAATTTTCCATTTTTAAATTTTTCACTTATAAGAACTGTATTTGTACGATCGTTTGTTTGTACAGCTTTCCATGTACCATCCGGTGTGCCATTATTTAATTTCCCCGACCATATTATGCTGCCAAGGTTTGCTGAATAATTACCATAGCCATTATCAATTATTTTTTTTCCGGTGTCATCCCATGCGCCTAAAATTTTAATGTCATCACCTGATGCATCAAAAATAAGTTTGGGTTTTCCGTCAGGATAAAACAATTCCCATTTTCCGTTTAATTTATTTTCCTTGTAATTTCCTTTGGCCTGCAGGTTCCCATTAAGATAGTGCGAGATAAAATCTCCATCCTTTAAACCTGTTGCTGTATAGTTGCCTTCTGACACTACAAGATCAGGATTTGATTTGCTAAGATCTTTGAAAGGCCCGAAAAATATTCGTTGCTTCATATTCAAATGGCCATAGCGAATAATTTGTGCACAGCTATCTTCAATTAAATAATATTCTTCATTAAGAGAAAGATTTATGCTGTCATTGCCAAGATTGCGAAAATGGATATTTCGCTTTGCTAATATTTGCGCAGTAGAAAATTGTATAACAAATGCACAAAAATAAATGGTGAATAAAGTGTTCTTCATTTTGAAAGGTTCAATTAAAGTTATTTATAATAAACGCAGATAAAGAATTGTTTTTGATCCATAAACAGATCACATTTTTCTAAAGTAGTTTAGCGATACCAAATGCCGCAGCGGCTGCTACAGCACCAATAAGTGTTACCTTAACGGCTCCCCTAAAAGCGTTTACACCTGTCATCTTACTTTTAAAATAACCAAATACAAACAAACAAATAAGCGTAGCGATTACAGATATTTTTAATGCTTCAGTTGAATTATTTATAAAGAAATAGGGACTTAAAGGAATGATGCCACCGACAATGTATGAGAGCCCGATATTCAATGCGCTTTTAGCTGCCCGTTTAGGATGAGGCTCATCAAGACCTAATTCATACTTCATCATAAAATCAACCCATTGCTTTTTATCTTTTGCAATTTCTTCTGAAGCTTTTTGCTGAACCTCTTCACTCAATCCTATTTGTTTAAAAAAATCTCTCACTTCCTGCTTCTCCATTTCAGGAACTCTTTCTACTTCATCATATTCTCTTTTTAATTCGCTGTTGTAATGATCCTGTTCTGTTTTACCGGCAAGATATCCTCCTAAACCCATTGCAATGCTGCCGGCACAAATTTCTGCAATGCCGGCTATTACAATTATTCCACTGCTTACAACTGCGCCGCTCAAACCCGCCGCCAGCGCAAAGGGAACGGTGAGCCCATCACTCATGCCAATGACAATATCCCTTAACAAGTCTGAGCTTTGCAGATGCTCTTCGTGATGATGATGATCGTGCAAAATGAAAGTTTATTAATATCAAATATAGATATGAAATGATTATTGAGGAATATGTTTTATCAATCCAACACCTTCAAGCTTTTTTCAATTATCCCCATACACTCCATCAATTGTTCTTTCGTTATAATTAACGGTGGTGCGAAACGAATTTTATCGCTATGCGTTGGCTTTGCAAGCAATCCATTTTCTTTTAATTCAAGACAAAGTTTCCATGCGGCATCTTTATCAGTATGTTTTATTTCTATGGCATTGAATAATCCTTTACCCCGTATCTCTGTAATGTGCGATGATTTAATTTTTTGCAACTCTTGTCTAAAAATATTTCCAAGCGCTTCTGAATTCTCAGCCATGTTTTCTTCCTGCAGAACTTTTAATGCAGTAATGGCGACTTTAGATGCAAGGGGATTGCCACCATAAGTGCTGCCATGTTCACCCGGCTTTATAGTTAACATTATTTCATCATCTGCAAGTACAGCGCTAACCGGCAAAGTGCCGCCGCTTAAGGCTTTTCCTAATATTAAAATATCAGGTCTTACATTTTCATGATCGCAGCAAAGCATTTTTCCTGTTCGGCATAAACCTGTTTGTATCTCATCAGCAATAAATAAAACATTTGCATCTGCACAATACTGTTTTGCTTTTGCTATGTAACCGTCATCAGGAACAATTACACCTGCCTCACCCTGAATGGGTTCAACTAAAAATCCGGCAACGTTTTTATCAGTCAATGTTTTAGCTAAAGCATTCAGATCATTAAAAGGAATTATTTCAAAACCTGTTGCGAATGGTCCATAATTTTTCTTTGCAGAAGGATCAGTGCTGAAAGAAATTATTCCGGTGGTTCTCCCATGAAAATTATTTGCACATACAATTATCCTGGCTTTGTTTTCGGCAATCCCTTTTACTTCATAAGCCCATTTGCGGCAAAGTTTAATTGCGGTTTCAACTGCTTCAACGCCGGTGTTCATTGGCAATACTTTATCATAGCCAAAATACTTTGTGATAAATTCAGCATATTCACCTAATGCGTCATTATAAAAAGCACGACTGGAAAGTGTTAGCTTTTGTGATTGCTCAATTAATGTTTCAATAATTTTAGGATGGCAGTGTCCCTGGTTTACCGCAGAATATGCGCTGAGAAAATCATAATATTTTTTACCATCAACATCCCATACATGCACGCCTTTGCCTTTAGTTAGCACAACAGGTAAAGATTCATAATTATGTGCATTGTATCTTTCTTCAAGTTCAGTGAAATGTTGGGTTTTATCGGAGTTTATTATTGCGGTATGCATAAAAAAAGAATAAGAAATTAGAAATAAAAAATAAGGAATAAGAAAGAAATGGGGGCGATATGGTTACGCCTTGTGATTGAGAAAATCGAGATTTTGATCGAGGAAATGAGATATGTGCGCTTTTAATAGCAAGTGTTATAAATTGTTATCACAAGATAAAGAAAATTTTAATTAAGTGAAAGGTTAATTAAAGTCAATGATCTTATGAAAATATTTATCGTTCTGTGTGTATTGAATATTTGTTTCCTTTGAAAATATACCGAACACGCTGCTGCCACTGCCGCTTAGACTGGCATATATAGCACCCTGTTCATACAAATCATTTTTTATTTTTTTTATTTCAGGATATGCAGTAAACACAGGAAGTTCGAAATCATTTTGCAATTGGTCTTTCCACGTTTCTATTGGTTGCGTTACTATTTCTTTTATAGAGATTTTTCGCTCATGCGGAACAACCTTTGAGAAAGCCCATTTGGTATCAATATGAATTCCCGGGTTAACGATTAATATTTTATAGTTTGTAAGGTCAATATTTATTGGTTGTAATATTTCTCCGCGGCTGGTTGCAAAACATGGGTCATTTATTATAAAAAACGGGCAATCACTTCCTACCCTTAAAGCATAGTCAATTAGCTGCTCAATTTTTACCTTCAACTTAAACTTTTCATTCAACAATTGTAACGTGAAAGCTGCATCAGATGAGCCTCCGCCTAAGCCTGCTCCCAGGGGAATAACTTTATGCAAATGCATTTTTACCGGCGGCAAATCCGGAAAATCCTGTTTTAATAAATTATATGCTTTAATGCAAAGATTATCATCTGCGTTTACAGGCAAGCCGGTGACAGAAAATTCAATAATTTTATTTTCTGAAATAATAATTTCTAAAACATCTGTAAATGGAATGGGAAGAAATATTGTTTCTAAATCATGATAGCCATCTTCTCTTTTGCGGATGATATTTAACCCAAGATTTATTTTGCAATTTGGAAAAACGATCATACCCCTATCCCCTGAAGGGGAATTTGTATATTCTGTTTATAATTATTATTTTTCATCGACACCCCTTTAGGAGATGGGGGTTTACTTTTTTCTTGTTTTTATTTCATCTCTTATGGCGATTGCCTTGATGTAATCTTCATGTTCAAGAACTTCATTCAATAGGATTTCCAGTTCCTGCAGGGATAATTTTTTCAGATCGTCTATTGTGCCTGCATCAGTTTGAGAAACAGAACCGCCTGTTGCTTTTTTCTTTTTTTCGTCATCTTCCATTAAAATTCCGGCGCTGTCAAGGATATTATCGTAAGTATAAATAGGACAGCCAAAGCGTACTGCCAGCGCTACAGCATCGGAGGTCCTGGAGTCAATTTCCACTGTATCATTATCGGATGAGCAAACTAATTTAGAATAAAAAATCCCTTCCTGCAGATCATTGATGATCACTTCGTGAAGATCAACATTAAAAGCCATCATAAAATTTTTCATCAGGTCGTGTGTTAGTGGGCGGCTTGGCTGCATTCTTTCCAAAGCCACAGCAATTGCCTGTGCTTCAAAGCCGCCAATAACAATTGGTAAGCGGCGTAAGCCATTCACTTCCCCCAACACCACAGCATACGAATGTGTTTGTGTAATACTATGGGATAAGGCAACTATTTCCAATTCTATTTTCTTCATACCGATCCCTGTGTTTAATGAATTATGATATTAGCAAATATATAAAATTTAAAGCCTTCAATGCATGAAAAGCATCAGGGAATAAATTGACTAACATGAAATTTTCTTCATACACTTAATGCTGTGCGCCATTTAATTTTTTTATTGCTTCAGTAATTTTCGGTACTACTTCAAATGCGTCTCCCACAATTCCATAATCCGCAGCTTTAAAGAATGGAGCTTCTGGATCTTTATTAATTACCACAATTGTCTTACTCCGGTTAACGCCAGCGAGATGCTGTATAGCTCCTGAAATTCCTATTGCAATATATAAATTTGGTGAAATGGTAAGTCCTGTCTGGCCTACATGTTCATGATGTCCGCGCTCGGGATCGGTGTCGTCGATCCGCA
>JADGPX010000155.1 GCA_017882215.1 Chitinophagaceae bacterium
AAAAAAGCCCCTATTACTAGAGGCTTAAAGGTGTTAGTGCTTGTTCATAACGCAAGCAAATAAAAAACGTAATAGATTAAATTTTTATTATGTAAGGTCACAGTAATTTTTTAAACCGGGTATATTAATTCAGCACAGTAAAATAAAGAAAGATAAAGCCTCCTATTATTATTAAAGATGCCCGGAAGATATATTGGGCATCATTCCTATTTGAGAACCGGTCAGACACATATGCTAAGATTTCAAAAACCTTACCAATCTTTCAGGGTTAGCTAAAATAAAGAAACCCTCTGTGGGAAGGGCTGCTTTATCTAAGCATACTTTTTATGAACACATGAGTATTAATAACGGATCAACCGTTCATTTATTTTACCAACATTTATTTAAAAAGAGATTATAACTGGCTTAAATAGTCAATTCCCATTTGAGTAACATAAAAGCCAAAGAGCACTCTCTTGTTCTTCATAAATGTTTTTGCTGATAACATACCCCGTTTAATAAGCTCAAACGTAGTATGGGATGTACAGGTAACAACAGGCTCTATGTTATGTTGTTCCCTGTCATAACAATCCATTAAAGCCTCTTCCAAATGCCTGGGTAAAGGCTTACTATCCTGTAAGTTGTTAGGGATCATTTTTGATAGCAGTTTAGTTTTGTGTAAGGTCTATCCAAATATATATAAAACATTCCACATAAAATGATCTATCCGGTAAAAAATAAACTGCCGATACATCCCACTGATAAGATCAGAACTATCCACAACATAATTGAAAGACTGTTTTCTGTAGATTTATCTATTTGCATATAAATGTTTTTGTAAAACCTTTACAAAAATGCTACCAACAAATCTTTATAATAAAAAACCCGGAATATTATCCCGGGTTTTTCTCTTAATCTTAAAAATTTAATTTACAAACTTAGCCTCAGCTGAATCATATTTTGCCTGGTATATCTTTACTTTATCTGCCTGGTTCAAACTTGTATATATCCTTTGCATCAGGTTAACAATAGACTTATATTTTGATTTATCAGATTTTTTATCGCTGCCTTCAAGGGTAGATAATGCTTTTTCAGCATAAGGAATTGCTTTATTAAGAATGTCTTTTGCCTGTGCATTAAGATCAGCTTTCTTTTTTACATCCTCAGGCTTGGTTCCTCTTATGGCATTAGCCTGCTCTTTTATATCTATTCCGCTGTTATAATAATATTGGCCTAACAGCCAATTTGTATTTATATCGTTAGGTTTTACAGCCAAAACCTTTTGCAATTCAGCGCCAACATTTTTTAACAACGCTTCTTTATTATTGATCTTGGTTCCGGCATCACTGTTATAAACATAGATGAAAGCTTCGTTGGCATAATTAAAATGGTATTGCACGCTATCAGGATATGCGGTAATTATCTCATCATATTTTTTAAACAAGGCATCGTAATCTTTTTTATCCCTGTAATAATCCAGCATTACAGCATCGTAATAATCATCTTTGGGGAAATATTTTTTACCAAGAGCTGTATACTTCAGAAAACTTGTATCGTCCTTAGCTTCTTTATAATAAAAGCTAAGCCACTGATAGGGTAATTGATAACTGGTTTTATCATTAACGGTACCGGTAATATTTGCATCTGCTAATTTCTTGAAATAGGTGGCAGTCTCTGCTTTTTTCCCGGCGTTTAAGGCCGCTTTTCCCATGGTTAAAACCAACTGCGTATCAAGTTCTGACAATGCCCATTTTTTTGAAAAAATATACCTGCCAACCATATCAGAGTTTTTAAACAAGGTAAGCGCCTGATCAAAATCAGCTTTATTTCCGCTGGTAGTGCCGCTGTTAAAAGCTGCTGCACCTGCATCATAATATCCTGTATATATATCGAATATTGGTTTGTATTGATCCTGTGCAAGTGCAAGAAATACCTTATTATCTTTATCAGTATCTACTGCTTTTTTAAAAGCTTCAAAAGCCTGCTCCCTGGCATCGGGAACTTTAGCTTTAAATTGGGAGTCTGCAGCAAGCGCTGCATACACTTTACTTTTATAATACAATGCTAATGGGTCAGCAGGATTTTTTGAAATGGCTGCATCAACTTCAGCTTTTGCTTTATCAAATTGTTTTGCATCGAGATACGACTTTATTTTTTTAGCATCCTGGGCAAATAATCCCAATAGCATAATCAAAAGCGAACCGGTTAAAAGTATCTTTTTCATGCTGCTTGTTTTATAGTTATTAATTTATGTGTGTGTTTATTCTTAACTTAATTTTCTTCTGATGTATCATTGTTTAAGTCTTTATCTAAACTGTCTGACTTATTTACAGATGTATCTTCAGCGATATTGGTTGTATCTGTTCCTTCCAAAATTACGTGAATTGGATCACCGGTGGTAACAGACTCTATTAATTCCTCATCATCTTCATGTTCGTTAAGCTTTGTTATTGCTGCTATTTCATCACCATCATCCAACTTTATTAATTTAACTCCCTGTGTTGCCCTTCCGGCTTCTCTTATAGCGGCTATGGATGTTCTTATAGTAACTCCGGATTTGCAGGTGATCATCAGGTCTTCTTTTTCAGTAACATCCAATATACCAATGAGAGGTCCTGTTTTAACTGTAATATTAATTGTTTTAACGCCTTTTCCTCCACGGTTTGTAAATCTGTATTCATTCACTGCTGTACGCTTGCCAAAACCTTTACCACTTACTACCAATACTGTTGTTGAAGGATCATCTTTATTCACGCATATCATACCCACTACTTCATCATTCTTTGCGTTTACCTTAATACCGGCAACACCAATAGCTCCCCTGCCTGTTGGTCTTACTTTAGCTTCGGGAAAGCGGATAGCACGGCCGCTTTTTACTGCCATCATAATTTCTTTATTACCATCAGTTAAGCAGGCATGAATTAACTGATCGCCTTCGTTAATTGTTATGGCGTTTATACCTGTTTGTCTTGGTCTTGAAAAATCCGCAACCTTTGTTTTTTTAATAATACCATTGCAGGTGCACAAAATAATGTAATGATTGTTTATGTAGTCTTCATCCTGAAGATTTTTTATATCTATGATAGCTCTCACTTTATCATCAGGAGGTATTTGCATCAGGTTTTGAATTGCTCTTCCTTTACTTTGCTTATCCCCTTCTGTAATTTCATAAACTTTAAGCCAGAAACATCTTCCTTTCTCTGTAAAAAATAATAAGGTATGATGTGTTGATGCTACAAAAAGATGCTCAATAAAATCTTCATTCCTTGTACTGCTGCCTCTTGCTCCTCTTCCTCCCCTGCGTTGTTTACGGTATTCAGTTGCCGAAGTACGTTTTATATATCCCAAATGTGAAATAGTTACTACTACATCTTCTTCCTCAATAAGATCTTCCATTTTTATTTCATCATCCAAATAAACAATCTCAGTTTTTCTTGCATCGCCAAATTTTTGTTTTACTTCTGCCAGCTCATCTTTAATTATTTGATAGCGTAAACTTTCTGTTGCTAATATTTCTTCCAGTCGGGCTATTAAAGTCATAACTTCTGCATGCTCTTCTCTTATCTTGTCAATCTCCATTCCTGTTAACCTTTGCAAACGGAGTTCCAGTACAGCTTTTGCCTGTATATCGCTCATGGCAAAATTTGTCATCAATCCTTCCCTGGCAATATCCGGAGTAGATGAATTTCTTATCAAAGCAATCACCGCATCAAGATTGTCAAGAGCAATAATATAACCTTCAAGAATGTGCGCTCTTTCTTTTGCTTTTCTTAATTCAAACTCTGTTCTTCTTCTTACTACCTCATGCCTGAATTCAATAAATTCTTTTATAAGATCTTTTACATTCAGCACTTTTGGTCTGCCATTTATCAGCGCAACATTGTTGGTTCCAAAAGAAGTTTGGAGTTCAGTATGCTTATACAGATGATTGATGACAACCTGCGCAACTGCATCTTTTTTAAGATCAACAACTATTCTCGTTCCTTCTTTATTATTGCTTTCATTATTTACATCAGATACTCCATCGATAACTTTATCAGCAACTAAATGCCCTATCTTTTCGGTAAGCATATCCCTGTTAACCTGGTAAGGCACTTCTGTAATAACGATCTTTTCCCTGCCGGTCTTTGTTGTTTCAATCGTAACTCTTCCGCGAAGCACTACCCTGCCTCTTCCAAAATGTAAACCTGCCCTAACACCTTCATAGCCAAAAATAATTCCCCCGGTAGGGAAATCAGGGCCCTTAACTATTTTTATTAGGTCTTCTATTGTAATCTCTTTATTATCAATATATGCAACACAGGCATCCACCACTTCATTTAGATTATGTGGAAGCATATTGGTAGCCATACCAACAGCAATTCCACTTGAGCCATTTACTAATAATTGAGGAATACGTGTTGGTAATACCGTTGGTTCTTTGGTGGTATCGTCATAATTCAATTGAAAATCTATAGTGTCTTTTTCAATATCCTCCAGCATGCTTTCGGCAAAACGCTGTAAACGAACCTCAGTATAACGCATAGCTGCAGGGCTATCACCATCCTGGCTTCCAAAGTTACCTTGTCCGTCTATCAGCATATACCGCATACTCCACTCCTGCGCCATTCTTACCATGGTATCATAAATAGCGGTATCGCCATGCGGATGATATTTACCCATTACATCACCCACAATACGGGCAGATTTTTTATAAGGCTTACCGAAATTATTACCCATCTCATGCATGCCATATAAAATGCGGCGATGCACAGGTTTTAATCCATCTCTTACATCAGGCAAAGCACGGCCTACAATCACGCTCATTGAATAATCAATGTAGGATGATTTCATTTGTTCCTCAATATTTACAGGGATAATTCTGCCTCTTGGTATGCCGTCGTTTGGGAGTTGATTGTCTATAGTTTCCATATAATTTTTACTGCCCGCAAATATACTTTATTCACACCGATTTTCCTTGTTTTAAGCATCTCTAAATCCTCATTTTTTGCACAATTTTATTATGATGTTAAAAGCTAATTTATTCATTATAAAAAGTCTTAGTTACTTTTATTTTTGTTTAGAAAAATACGTGTTTGTTTTAAAGAAATATATTTTTTAAATGAAAAGAATATTGCTCCTCGGCGCCGGTAAATCTGCCACTTGTTTGATAGATTACCTGGTAAAAGAATTGAAGAAAAATGACTGGCATTTGACATTATGCGATGCCGATCTTGCCTTAGCTAAATCAAAAATCAAAAGCGCTGAAAATACAGATGCTGTATCAATAAATGTAGAAGATGAGCATTCACGAAAGAAGTTGGTACAATCTGCAGATATTGTAATTTCAATGCTCCCTCCTGCCCTGCATTTTTTAATTGCAAAAGATTGTGTTCAATTTGGTAAGAACCTGCTCACCGCTTCTTATGTAGATGAAAATATAAAGTCTTTAGAAAAACAAATTGCAGATAAAAATTTATTGTTTTTATGTGAGATGGGTTTGGACCCGGGAATAGATCACATGAGTGCGATGAAGATGATCAATTCAATTAAAGCGCAAGGGGGTGTTATTAATTCCTTTATATCGCATTGCGGGGGATTGATCGCTCCTGAAAGTGATAACAATCCATGGCATTATAAAATAACATGGAATCTCCGGAACATAGTGCTGGCGGGCAAAGACGGCGCTGAATATCTGAAAGAAAATAAAACTGTAAAGATTCCATACAAATCCATTTTCAGAAATTGCCCACCTGTTACTGTAATTGATAACTATCCTTTATGCTGGTATCCAAACCGTGATTCATTGCATTATATTGATCTCTATGGATTGCAGGGAATTTCTACATTCATCAGAACAACTTTGCGGCATCCTGTCTTTTGCCGGGGCTGGAACAAATTTGTAAATATTGGATTGACCGATACATCAGATCATGAACAGGTAAAAAACTGTAAAACTTTTGAAACATGGTTTGATGTTAAGACTGCTCCCTTTACGGAAAATAAAAAAGACTGGAACAACTATTTACAGATATACATTACCGATCTATATAAAAATGAATTTAACCGTCAAATGAATTTTTTAGGATTAGAAAGCAATGATAAGCTGCCGGATAATTATAAAAGCTCTGCTGATATTTTGCAGCATTTACTTGAAAAAAAACTTGCAATAAATCCTGCTGATAAGGATATGATAGTGATGTTGCATGAAGTTGAATACACAGTCAACAGTCAACGGTCAACAGTCAATAGTTCTTTAATTGTAAAAGGCGAAGACAGTTTGAAAACCGCTATGGCAAAGACTGTTGGCTTACCACTGGGTATTGCGACTAAATTAATTTTACAGGATAAAATAAAACTATCAGGATTGCATATTCCTATTGTCTCTGAAATTTATGAGCCTGTATTATCAGAATTGGAAGAGCATGGAATTAAATTTGATGAATTCTCTTAAAGCCGAACAAACCTTGAAGGTTTCAAAAACCTTCAAAGTTTTAATCAACAGGTTAGAATGATCCTAAAATTCTCTTCAGTTCCTCAACTCCTTCGGTTGCCGGCTTTTCAATAAAGAAAAAGTTTGTTGGTGCCGAAGTATAGGGAATTTTTTTATCAATGATATATTTTGGTACATGAAGCGGCACATAATCTACAAGACCAGCAGCAGGATAAACCTGCAATGAACTTCCAACTAAAACAAAAATATCAGTTTCAGCCATAATCTTCATTGCATCAATAATCTTCGGTACCGGTTCCTCAAACCAAACAATATGCGGACGAAGCTGGCTTCCATCTTCTGCCGTATCTCCTAAATTAATATCATCTCTTATATCATAAACTTTGCTGTCATCCTGGGCACCGTCGAAGGATTCACCACGCATTTTAAATATTTCTCCATGCAGATGAATAATATTTGTTGAGCCTGCCCTTTCATGCAGATCATCGATATTTTGTGTAACTATTGTAACATCAAAATCTTTTTCAAGTTCAGCCAAGCCAATATGAGCAGCATTGGGTGAAGCCGCTGCAACATCTCTTCTTCTCATGTTATAAAAATCCAGAACAAGTTTTGGATCCTTTTTCCATCCATGCGGAGAAGCAACTTCATACACATCATA
>JADGPX010000156.1 GCA_017882215.1 Chitinophagaceae bacterium
GGCAAATCAGTTTCTGTATTTATTAAAACCGAAACTTCCTGGCCGTCTTTTAAAAATTGGGGAGCATCAACCATGTTCTCCTGAACTGATATTTGCTCATAGGTTTCTGTATCCATAAATGTGTAGCCTGAATCATCTTTATATAAAAACTGGTGAGGTTTTTTTTCAACTCTTACCGGGTAAATAGTTTCTCCACTGTTCCATGTTTGTTCAATGGTGCGGTTGTTATCTACTCCTTTAAGTTTAGCCCAAACTTTTGCTGCAGCACGGGCAGTTTTATTTTGCCCGAATTCAATAACAGTATATAAACTTCCATCTATTTTTAAAATAAGCCCTGAACGCATGTCTGATGTATTAGCCATAACAAAAATTTAGGCGGCAAAGTTAATGTTTGAAACCCAAAACCAAAATAGCTGTTAAGAATTCATGTATACACAGTTTATTATCAGCAAAAAATTATCTTTAAAAAAATATTTATTGTGAGAAAAATTTTCATTTTAGTAATTATATTATTTACAGCACAGCTAAGTTTTTCACAGGCAGATAGTACAAAGCCCGTTTATCTTCGCTTTCCTACTCTTCCGCAATTCACTATTTACAAAGCATCGGACAGCACTAAGTTTACCAGGGAGGATCTTAAAAAAAAGAAATCAACAGTATTTATAATTTTTAGTCCTGACTGTGAACATTGCCAGCATGAAACAGAAGCATTGATTGCGAATATTGATAAGTTTAAGAATGCACAAATAGTAATGGTAGAATATCTTTCTCACGGGCAAATGGTAAAATTCTATAAAGATTATAAAATTGAGAACTATCCTAATATAATTATGGGCAGAGATGCCAAATTCTTTTTGCCTGTTTTTTTCAAGGTAGAAAGCCTTCCGGCTATTTATATATATGATAAAAAAGGAAAGTTTAAGCAGGCTTTTTCAGGAAGTGTAAAGATGGATAAGATTGCAGACGCACTCTAAAGCAGTCATTAGTCATTAAGTCATTGTGTTTTTTGAGATTTTTATATTTATCCTTAATGACCTATTGACTTATTGACTTATGACTATTTATTTTACTGCTTGATAAATTTTTGGTTCATCATTAATTCATTCAACACGGTTGCCTGAATAAAGTAAGCGCCTTTTTGGAGATTAGAGATTGGAATTTGTATTGTTTTATACATTGAGCCCGAGCGAAATTTAATTATGGTTTTTCCGCTTGCATCCTGTATCTGCACATTTACAACTCCTTTCAGTTCTCCTGAACTTTTATAGGTAAGCTTTAAAAGATCTGTTGCCGGGTTAGGGTAAATTATCCAGCTATTATTGTTTTTGGGTTGTGTATTAATTTGCGATTGTGTATTATTTTGTTTGTTCGTAGTAGTTTCTCTCTTTGTATTTGTTGGATATGTTGTAGTTGTTTTTACTGTGCCGCCGGTATTCACAACCACTACAGGGGATAATGCAATTGTATTATTATAACCATCAGAAATTTTGATCCTGTAAAAATTTTTGCCAGATAAATAATACCTGTCATTAAAAAAATAAATATCCTCGTCTGTGTAATTACGCAGCGTCCTGTCCTTAACTGCTTCTGTCCATGTAACACCGTCTGCGCTTCTTAGTAAAAGATAACTTGTCCTTGAACTGCTGTTAACCATATTCCAGTTCAGTTTAACTGCGGAATTATTGGCATCATAAATAGCGGTGAGCTTTACGGTTTGTGAAATGGCATGGCAAAATATGCCTGCAAAAATTATTGTGAAGAATAAATTTTTTTTCATCTGATATTGCCGTTGTTTTATTAGGGATAGACACCCGAAAATAAATAAAATATGGCTGTAGCGTAGTTAAGAATTTTGTAAATAAAATTTATAATCTATTACCTTTGCCACGTTAATAAAATTTACAACTAAAATTATAAGAAGATGAAAGTAACCGTTGTAGGCGCAGGTGCAGTTGGTGCAACCACTGCTGATAACATTGCAAGAAAAGAATTGTGTGAAGAACTTGTTTTGCTTGATATTAAAGAAGGATTGGCAGAAGGCAAAGCAATTGACATGATGCAAACATGCACCTTGCTTGGCTTTGATACAAAAGTTGTTGGCAGCACCAACGATTATGCAAAAACAAAAGGAAGTAATGTAGTAGTTATTACTTCTGGTATTCCCCGTAAGCCGGGTATGACACGTGAAGAATTGATAGGTATAAACGCAGGTATTGTAAAAGGTGTTACACAAAATATTTTGCAGCACTCTCCTGATGCAATAATTATTGTTATCAGCAACCCCATGGATACAATGACATATCTGGCTTTACAATCCAGCGGGTTACCAAAAAAAAGAGTGATAGGTATGGGAGGCATTTTAGACAGCAGCCGTTTTAAATATTATTTATCTGTTGCAATCGGCTGCTCTGCTGCTGATCTGCAGGCAGTAGTTATTGGGGGACATGGCGATACAACCATGATACCTTTAACAAGACTGGCAACCTACAACGGAACACCGGTTACCAATGTATTAAATGAAGAGCAACTTAAAAAAATTGCAGCTGATACAATGGTTGGAGGCGCAACACTTACAGGATTGTTAGGAACTTCTGCATGGTATGCACCCGGCGCTGTAGGAGCTGCTTTGGTGGAAACTATTGTAAGAGACGAAAAAAAATTAATGACCTGTTGTGTTAGTCTTGATGGTGAGTACGGACAAAAAGATATTTGCCTTGGCGTACCGGTTGTTATTGGTAAAAATGGCTGGGAAAAAATTATTGATTTTAAACTGAACGAAGAAGAACAGGCAGCGTTTAATAAAAGTGCAGAGGCAGTAAGAACGATGAATAATGTGCTTGGAACACTGAATGTTTAAGAGAGTTGAAAACTTTTCGGCGCAATTTTATTCTATAAGTTTTTTAAAGTCTTCATCATTTTATCATCTTATCCTTATAAGTTTGAGAAGATGAAATTTTTTTCCACTTCTTATTTTGTTGCTTTTATCTTTTTGTTTACAGGTTGCAGCTCTGATTTTACATTTAATAATAGTAAAATATTAAACGATTATCCATCGGGTTCAGGAATAACATATTTAAACAATCATATTTATTTAATAGGAGATGATGCAGCCTGTTTATTAATTACCGATACAGCGTTCAAGGTTATTGACAGCATCAAACTCTTTGAATCGAAGCAAAAAAGAATTCCCAAAAAATTAAAGCAAGACCTGGAAGCCGCTGCTGTAGTATCTTTTAACAGATCACCTGCAATTTTAATTGTTGGTTCAGGTTCCCTGGCTCCTTATCGTAATTATGGATGGCTGATAAATCCTCTTACAAAACAAAAGATACAAATAGATCTAAAGCCATTTTACACAAGGCTTAAATCAGCGGGCATTGATGCATTAAATATTGAAGGACTAACTGCGATACCCGGAGGCATTGTATTAGCAAGCCGCGGCAATAAATCTTTTGCTGCCAATTATTTAATATTCACTTCGAATGAATTTTGGGATCGGCAGGATAACGCTGAGATTAAAATATGTAAGGTTGGAACAAACACAGATACGGCTTCCTTTCATGGTGTTTCCGGTTTGGAATATTCTAAAATGTCAGACCGTTTGCTGCTGACTGTTTCTACAGAAAATACATACAATATAACGCAGAATGGAACTATAGGTAAAAGTTATTTATGGATCATCGATAATATCTCTGCTAAAAAGAATATGACTGCCATCAACCCAAGCAAGATTATTGACCTTGAAGAATTGGATGAAAGATTTAAAGGGCATAAAATAGAATCAGTTTGTATTATTTCAGAAGATAAAAATGAAACACAACTTGTGTTAGTTGCTGACGATGATAACGGCGCCAGTGTTTTATTTAAGATCACATTAAAAAAATAGGATGCAAAACCCGTTTCACCAAATGAAATAATTACTTTTAAAGTAAATTTTATTCTTTATAAATATTTTTCAGCCATGATAATAAACATCTTTAAAAAAGTAATACTCATAAGTTTATTTTTCTATTTGCCTTCTCAAACAAATGCCTGGGGAACATTAGGCCATCGCATAGTTGGGCAAATTGCAGAAAGCTATCTTACACCAAATGCCAAAAAAGAAATTTTAAAAATTTTAGGAACAGAATCAATTGCCATGGCAAGTAACTGGGCTGATTTTATAAAGTCTGATACCACTATGTCGTATCTCTCCCGATGGCACTACATTGATATAAAAGGAGGAATGTCGTACACTGAATTTCAATCTTATCTTAAACACGACACAGTTACTGATGCCTATACTAAACTCAATTTTTTAATTAGGGAGTTAAAAAATAAACATCTTGCAAAAGATAAAAAAATAATGTATTTAAGATTATTGATACACCTTGTTGGCGATATTCATCAGCCATTACATGTTGGTCATCCTGAAGATGAAGGCGGAAACAAGATAAAAGTTTTTTGGTTTAATGCGCCTATAAACCTGCACCAGGTATGGGATACGAGGCTTATTGATTTTCAACAACTCAGTTATACTGAATATACTGATGCTATAAATCATACAACTAAAGCTCAGCGAATTGCCTGGCAAAAGCAGCCTTTAAGTGAGTGGCTATATCAAACGTATCAAGTTGCTCAAAAGGTTTACAGCGATATTAAACCAGATGAAAAATTGGGTTATCTGTATAATTTTAACTACTTAGATATACTCAATCAGCAATTACTCAGAGGCGGTGTTCACCTGGCAGGATTATTAAATGAAATATTCGGAAGCTGATTTTTATGCCGGTTTAATATTAGCAAAAGCTATTAGTTAACTATTGATAAAATAAAACATCAGCCAAACTAAAAAGGCGGAAATAATAACTATAACTATACCCTTTATAAATATTTTATCATCTTGTTCTGAATCCATAATTTTTAGTTTATTAAACCTTTGCAATAATTGTGCTTGAATGAAATTAGTGATAAAATAGTTTTGCAAAGAATTATTTTATCACTTTTAATCTTTGGTACAAAACTTGCCTATAGGATGAAAAATATCTACCCTGAAATGAAACGAACCTTTTTAATTGTTACAGTTACTTGTTTGACTCTTTTTGTCAGTCTTATTTCTTTTTCTCCGAATAAAAATGCAAACCTTGTTCAGGATGTTTTAAGCCAAACCAATCAATTCAGGAGATCGGAAGGCTTGCCTGAATTAATTATCCGGAAAGAACTAAATGCAATTGCTCAAAAACATAGTGCAGACATGGCCAGTGGTCGTGTAGGACTTGGGCATGACGGTTTTGCGGAAAGAAATGCGATGGCAAATGAAAAAATCAAACATCTCCATAGTTTTGCCGAAAATGTTGCTTATGGCGCTACATCAGGTGTGCAGGTGGTGGCTATGTGGAAAAACTCATCGGGCCATCGCCGCAATATGCTGGGCCCTTACAAATACATCGGTATTGGTATCGCAAAAGATAGCCATGGCCGCATCTTCTATACACAGGTTTTTGCAGGTTAAATTTTATGCGTTGATGCCAGCAGGAAACGGTTACTTTTTAAAAGTTAGATTGCTTTTTATGCATAGCTTTTTATTAAGGCATAGCAGTTAGTTACTATTATTTTCTGCCACTTTTATTTTACGATACTTTACCGTTAGTGATACTTCGACAGGCTCAGTACAGACAACGGCGGCTCACACGGGGTGCAGTGTTGCCATTAAAAGATGGAACACCAACTGGAAAGAAAATACTGTCCCTTTCACTTTACGCAACTGTTGGTATTCTCACCAACAGCTAATTATACATTCTCATGTTGGCGTGGACGCCAACATCAGCCTAGGGTATTGCAAAACTGAGCAGGCACAAGTAGCTTTCGCACAAAACCTCTACGACTTTTACTTGCACCAATAAGGGAGAGTTTTAATGACAATATTGTTTATAAGAATCTGCCGCAGCCTGAAACCCTAATCCAGCTGCCTTCTGAAAATCCGCACAGGCACTTTCTTTATTGCCAGAGTAAAATCTTGCAATTCCTCGGGAGTAATAAGCCTTGAAATAATCCGGATTTAGTTCAATGGCTTTAGTGAAATCTTTAATCGCTTCTTCATATCTTTTTTGGTTTATAAAAACATTACCCCGGTTAAAATATGATTTATCAAAATCGGGTTTTAGTTCAATTGCCTTATTAAAGTTGTTAAGTGCTTCTTCATATTTTTTTTCATCATTAAAAATATTACCACGGTTCACATAGGCTTCAACATAATCCGGATTCAGCTCAATAGTTTTATCATAATCTTTTAAGGCTTCCTCATATTTTTTTTGATTGGCAAACACAATCGCTCTGTTATAATATAATTCAGCACTATTAGGCTTAAGTTGAATTGCCTTTTGATACTGAATTATTGCTTTTTCATATTCCAGTTTTCCAGCAAGAGCGTTACCTTTATAAAAGTAAGCATTCGAAAATGCGGGTAAATATTTAATTACTGAATCTTCAGCTTCTATTGATTTATCATACATATTTAAATTATAGTAAATAGTGCCAAGATTATTGTAAACTTCAATATTGGGCTTTAGATATTTATCTCTGTAAATTTCAAAATTAATCAGTGCATTTTTAAAATCATTCTTATACATGTAAGCATTTCCCAAGTGGTAATTATATATAGGAGCATTTATTGATACCCTATTTAAAATCTCCATTCCTTTATTAAGTTCTTCAACAGACAAGTTTAATATACTGTCTTGTTTGACTTTATCTTTTTCTTTTGGATATAAGTCATATAATAAAGAAGTTCCTAAGATAAAATGCGCTGATGCACTGTTTTCAGAGATATTAACATCATGACCGGAAAGAGTTATGTTATCTTTCCAATCTTTGTTTCTTGAAATTGTTTTGAAAGAATAAAGTACACTTATTCCCAATACAATAAAGAATAGAGGTGAGTTAAGGGTGAAAAATTGGGAAAGATTTTTGAATCTGTTTTTTATGCTTTCTGTTTTGGTTAATCTGATAAGAAAGTAAGTAAGGATAATACAAAATCCTAATGACGG
>JADGPX010000157.1 GCA_017882215.1 Chitinophagaceae bacterium
GTGATTATTATGTTTTAAGATCAGTAAGTAGCATCTTTATAATTATTGGCAGGGTTAGGATCAGGGCTGGCGCTGTATGCATAGCCACCTACTTTATTTTCAGTTCTTATCCGGGGAAAAAGATAATTCACCAAAGCCTCCGCCTTCATACATGCTGAACCATCCTAATCTTTTCATCCAGGTGCCATCTAAATTCTTATCAGAATATAACCTGAGTTTATAATTGCTTGTTTTCTTTGTTGTATTATGGTAAAGAGTTAGCTCATTCCCTTTTAAACTCCATTTGCCATCATTGGCCCGGGTGGTGATGGTTACTTTGTCGTAAGTATCATTATATCTGGTTTTAAATGATGTACCGCCGCTCCAGGAAAAAGTGCCATTTGAATAAAACTCATAAAATGAGCCTGTGCTGGAACTCATTGCCGACCACTTTCCTAAAATGGAAATAGGTACTGGATTTGGTTTGTAATTTTTGAAACTTATGCTATGTAATAAATAAATATATTGGTCTTTTAAATGTTCTACTAAATTTGACCATAACGCTGCAGACATTTGCTTATAACTGCCGGCAAATACAGCAACCTGGTTGTTTACCTGCACTAATAATACGGCAGCGCTTAACAGCGACTCACTATTATCGGTTTGCTGAATATCCCTGTATTCTAAAATATAATTATATCCATTTGTGGTAGTGCCTTTTTTGGTAGCAGGGAACGAGGCGCTCCAATGGTTATAATTATTCCAGCCTTTAAAAACTGAAAAGAAAATGGTATTCATATCTGTTTCTAAATTACCTGATGAAGGCTGCATGGGTAATACAGAGATAATCATAGGTACATGCTGATCTGTTAATACAGCAGATAATACAATTTCATTGTCTTTTACTGTTTTACTGAATCCCGGCGGAAGTGTAAATTCATAATCACTTAAAGCTCCAGTTCCGTTTGAAGCCGAAATTGCATCAGGTTTACCCAGGCTTAATTTTTTTGAGAAAATATCTACATCCGGTTGATATGCCTGGTCGTTAAAAACAATCAGCATACTGGCTGCTTTGCCCGAGTTGGAAAAAGTGGAAAGAATTGCTCCAGATTTTCCGCCATTAAATTCAAACAGGGCAAAGCCGGTCATAGTTTCCCAGTCGTTCAGGTTTTCTCCTTTTGAACATTGTGGTTTTGTGGTTACGCCAAGATTTGTTGCTACCAACTCCTGCCATTCGTTATCAAAACTGGCCTGCAGGGTTTCTTTGCCGGTAGTATTGGCATATAATGAAATGATGCAGTAACTCCCTTTTTTGTCATCGGTAATAGTGTAAGAAACCATGCTGCCTTTTATTTCTTTTTTCCACTCTTTTGGTTCGGTATAGTTAAATACATCGAAGGTGGTTTGGCAATAGCTGTTGAGGCTGATAACTGTTATGATGGCGAAAAATATACATTTCATTTTTAATATTGCTTATTTTAATTTGGGTGAATAATAAAGATAAATAAATTGCACTGACAAAGACAATAATATGATTGAGTTTTTTTTCATAAAAGCTTTGTTTTAGTTTACAACGTCCCCGTTCAAAAAGAATCTGACCATTTTTCCCCCGGTCAAAAGAAATTTTATTTTACTGTTATTCATGTTTTGCCGTTTTACTGATGATAAATAAACAAGTTTAATAAAATCAATTATGTTGATTCAAAGGTAGCTGTATCAAAATGGCTACCCATCACCCGAAACAGTGATTCTTACAAAAATCCACAAAATCACCCTAAACTGGTATTTTAAACTGATTGTTTGATTTAATGAAAGAGAATGTGAACCTTTATGGAGATTACCACTATTCTTTGTTCATGAAGTATTTTAAATCATACTTTTTTTATACGTTGTTATTTAGATTATTGGCGGTTGGCCATGATATCTATGCACAAACTATTCCTGACAGCCTGCTTAATAAATTAAATACTGCAGGCAATGATTCAGTAAAAGCAAGAACCTTGTTAGATATAGGTGAAGCAATAGAAGCTACCGCTACCGGAAAAAGTTTTGACTATTATCAACAGGCATTGGCCCTGAGTAAGAAAATTAAGAATAACCATCTCATATTATCATCATTGAATGATATTGGTGTGTGCTATATCGAGTTAAACAAAATGGACAGCGCTGTCATTACTTTTGAACAGGCCATTCCTGTTGCCAGGCAGTTGAACGACACTTTAAGAGTAGCAAGGATAACGGCGAATATTGGAAATGTTTATTTGCATAAAAATGATCGTATAAAAGCAATTGAATATTATCTGCAATCTGCCCGCCTTTGGGAAACCTGTGCGGATAAAAATCGTTTGTCTGCATTGTATTCAAACATCAGTTGGTTATTTACTGAACAAAAAGAATATGGTAAAGCAATTGAATATGGTAATAAAGCTTTGGCTTTATCACAAAATTTGGGGGACGATTATTCTGCTGTAAATGCATTATTAAATCTTTCAGAAACTTACAGTGATCTTGACCGTTTTGAAAAGCAATATGAGTTATTACAGAAAGCATTACCATTAGCTAAAAAAGGTGGTGATATTGAGCAGATAGCTACTGTTTATGATAATCTGGGTGATTATTATTTTCAGCAAAAAAAGTATCAGCCGTCTTTAGCAAATTACCTGGAGGGACATAAGTATGTATTACAAATGGGTAATAAATATCATTTATGTACTTCCTGTACCATGCTTGCCCAGGTATATCATAAGCTTAATCAAAATGGTAAGGCACTTCAGTATATTCTGCAGGCGGAAAAAATAGCCAATGAGGTGGGAGCAAGAGCTGATTTAAAAGAAATATACAAGACAAGGGCTGAGATAGAACAACAGGCAGGTAATTATAAATTGGCCAGCGAATATTTTTCAAAAACACTCATTCTTAGTGATTCTTTATTCAAAGCCGAGACCAGTGAAAAAGTTGCTGACGTTGAGGCTAAATACCAGAATGAGAAAGAGCAAAAGGAAATTGTACAATTAGAAAAAGACAAGCAAATACAATTTCTTTTGATAAAAGAAAAATCGACACTTAATTATTTTTTAATTGCCTCTCTCGCTGCTTTAATGATAGTTGGGTTTTTAGTGTATCGCAATCTTCGTCATCATCAGCAATTAGGAAAGCAGCAGGATGAACTGCAACAGCAACGCATCCGTGAACTGGAAAAAGACAAACAATTAGTAGCAGTTGATTCCATGCTGAAAGGACAGGAAGAAGAAAGAAGCCGCCTTGCTAAAGATTTGCATGATGGATTGGGTGGTTTATTATCAGGTGTAAAATTTTCACTAAGCAATATGAAAGACAATTTAATTGTAACCCCGGATAACATGGCTGTATTTGAGCGGTCATTGGATATGCTTGACACATCTATTAAAGAATTACGCAGGGTGGCACATAATATGATGCCCGAAATGCTGACGAAGTTTGGATTGGATGAAGCATTAAAAGAGTACTGCAATACTATTAACACCACAAAGTTACTGACCGTAAAATACCAATCTGTCGGAATGGATTTGCGGCCGGATAGATCAATAGAAATAATTATTTATCGCATTGTACAGGAGTTGCTGAATAATATAATGAAGCATGCCGCAGCAACAGAAGCTTTTGTACAGCTTGTAAGAGAAAACAACCGGCTAAATGTTGTAGTGGAAGATAATGGAAAAGGTTTTGATACAGCATTATTAGAAAAAAGCAAAGGCGCCGGTTGGATTAATGTACGTTCCCGGGTAGATTATTTAAAAGGCCAATTAGATATTCATTCCGGGGCAGGTAAAGGAACTTTGGTTAATATTGAATTCAATATATAATTATGATCCGTGTATTTATTGTTGATGATCATCCGGTTGTTATTGAAGGCATACACTCATTGCTCCAGAATGAAAAAGATATCGCCTGGGTGGGGCAGGCCATGAATGCAGCATCCTGCCTGGGTTTTTTCGTAAACAACACAGCCGATGTGGTATTAATGGATATCAGTATGCCGGGGATGGATGGTGTGGAATTATGCGCGGTTATGAAAGAAAAGTACCCCGGCGTTTTTATACTGGGCTTAAGTACATTCAACCAGGGCCTTTACATTAAAAAGATGATGGAGAATGGGGCTTCTGGTTATATATTGAAAAATTCATCTAAAGAAGAACTGATTACAGCTATACATTCCGTGAATGACGGAAGTATCTTTTTTAGCGGAGAAGTAGGACAAGCCT
Organism: Chitinophagaceae bacterium; assembly: GCA_017882215.1. GTDB lineage: Bacteria > Bacteroidota > Bacteroidia > Chitinophagales > Chitinophagaceae > Ginsengibacter. Next base: position 4,221 of record JADGPX010000157.1, read on the forward strand.
TAGAGGAATATCAAAAATATTCGAAAACAAAATTACCATTGTTAACCCCACGGGAAAAGGAAGTGCTGGAATTGATTGCAGAGGGTTACACCAATCCGCAAATCGCTGAAAAAATATTCCTGAGTCAATTTACTGTGGATAGCCATAGAAAAAATTTACTGGCAAAACTAAATGTAAAAAATACAGCTATGCTTATAAAGTTTGCAGTAGAAAATAAATTGTTATAAGAAGTTGTTGAGTATAGTTTTACCCTATCAGATATGCCAACCCATCATTCACCGGTTCGCATAAATTACTTATCTTCTTCTCCCGGCATAACTTTTTAAACAGATCTCTTACCACTTTATAGTCATTGTGGATGGGACATGGATGCGTGGAAGAACATTTGCTTAATCCCAGGCCACATTGTTTAAATACATCTTTACCATCAATGGTTTCAATGATATTGATGATGGGTTGATGTTTTTGTTTAGCAGTTATATAAAATCCGCCGTTAGGACCTTTCGCACTATAAATCACTTCTTCCTTTACCAATGTTTGCAGCATCTTTCCAACAGTATGTTCACTGGCATCAATATACTCAGCAATCTCTTTGATACCTGATTTTTCACCGGACTCATATTTCGATGCCAGGTATATAACGGCTTTGATGGCAGTTTTGCAGGTAAGGCTCAGCATAATTATTGGTTTAAATATTTTTGTCCTTCTTCAGATATCATTTCCTGGCTCCAGGGCGGGTCAAATGTAAGCTCCAGTTGCACTTCCATACCAGTAAATGTATTTTCCAATACCCGTTTAACAGCCCCGGTAATAGATTCACCCATTGGACAGAATTGTGTGGTCAGCGTCATGGCAACATAAATTTTTGAATTGGCTTCATCAAAATCAATTTGATAAATTAAACCGAGGTCCACAATATTCAACCCGATTTCCGGGTCAACCACATTTTGCAAAGCCGCTAATGCAATAGTGCATTTAATATTATTATTGGTAATTACGTTCATAGCTTAGTGGATTTATGCAACAGTATCTTTATCACATTCCAATTATAAAGTAAAGCAGCCAGAACTAAAAATGCAGTTGCAAATTTCAAAATAAAATTATCTGCATTATAAATACCGATGATAAACAAAACGAAACCCAACAGGTAAGCAATACCCATCGCATTGAAAATCCGGCTGCTGAATAAATCTTTCGGATTGGGTGTTTTACCGAGGCCTGCCTGCAGGTGATACACTTTATTCCAGACAATAAAAGGCAGTGTTTTAAATGTCATCCCGAATATCATAGCAGTTATCCAGCCAAAGAAAACTACAAAACCATATACCAATACCAATTGTGTATTGACTGTATTAACCAGCAACCATCCAATGATGATGAACAGTAAGATTACAGGTAACAGCATCATGATTACTGACAACAAAGAAATTTTTATTTGTTCATCTACCTGCCTGCGGATTCGTTGTTTAAAACTACTGTAACAATAATATCCGAAAAGGGCTATGGCAAACAGGATGGCAGCAACAGGTATAAAATAAAAAGATGTTTTGGGAAAATACAGGAAGAAAATTATAAATGTCAGTAAGCCCCCATTTATCAAAGCATAAATTACCCACAGCAATTTTGTATTACTGTATTTGGAAATAAGAAACATGGGTATCAACCGGGAACCAACACCCATAACAAGTAAGAGAAACCAACCTATCATTCCTATATGGGCATGAAGTGGAAGATAATGCAACGAATCATTGGGCAGGATTGTATCTGAAAAATTACAAACCTGTAAAAGTCCTACTAATGTTGTAAGCAATAACCATAAAGCTGCAGTTAAAACAAAAACAGCATGTACATTTTCCTTTTTGCTTTTTGCCATACTAAACGCCAGGTTACTTAGATATGCAAGTATGGCTGCATTAATCAATATTGCACCCCACTGTGCCGGCCATCCCATATTAAAAAAATAAAATCCATACACCAGCAAAGGAATACCAACTGCTGCTAATACAAATGAAGAATAAGCTAACTTAATACTGTACAACCTTCCTTCAATTAATACCGGTACCAACTGGTGACTGGCACCCAATATCATCATAGTGCCCCAGCCCAATGCCATTATATGGGTAATGGCCAATGTTTTCGGATGAAAATAATGTTGGGTAAATGCAGAGGATGAAAAAAATAAAAGTATTGTTGCCACCAGGAAAGATATGGCTGCATATAAATAAAATGGCAGAACTACTTTGTGACTTGTGTTCTTAACAAGGTTATCATTATTATTTGTAATAAACATTTCAGGCTTTAAAAATTAACAGGTGTACTTCCCCATCGCTGATTTCTTTGATGCGGTAGTCGAATTTTCTTTCGGCTAATTCGGGCAATAAAAATACGGGGATGCGTTTATGATAAACAAACAAAGCCTTATCCTCTGGTAAATTTTCCAATGCTTCCAGTATCGTCAGCATCGGCAATGGCATTTCCAGGTGGCGTACATCAATAGTTTGCATTTTATCACGGAACTTTTGCAGTGTTTCTTCCCATCCTTTTGTTGCATCGCTGTTTTGCGCCAAACTATTATTACCAGTTATGGTTTGCTTATAAAAATAGGTTTCTACAAGATTATCATTAATTACATCAGCATATACTACAAAGCCCTGCTTTTCCAATAGCAGCATCAAAGGAACAGGCTCAAAAGTGTTGATGATTTTTAATATTTGTCCTGTTTTAATTGTTTTTACTTTTTCGGTGATGATGTTCAGCGGGTCTTTACCGGA
>JADGPX010000158.1 GCA_017882215.1 Chitinophagaceae bacterium
TATCTTACTTAGATCAATGTCAGGCGCTAAGAACCATTGGCGGTAGCGTTTAATATCGCTCCTGTCAAAAATTACATTCCCGTTCTTATCTTTTGCAATATTGCTTCTTGCACCAAACATACCTTCGGCTCCATAGCCAATTGCAACAGCAAACCAGGAGGGCAATTTAGTTTTAGGAAAAAATGATTTTATATTAATACTCATCCAGTCAGTTGTGGCATTGTAGTCTTTTATAAAACGCTCAGATTCGGATTTGCCAAAAATGCTATTGGCTCTTGCGTTAAGATCAGCAGCTCCGTAATCTTTTTTATGAAAAGAGAACTTTAATTTAATCCTTTGATCATCCCATGCCAGTTCCTGTGCTATAAACAGACCGGATCCTAATAAGTTCGATCCAAAATCTCCCCAGCTCCATCCGTATTCTGCAGAAAACCCATCTAAAGTTTCAATGATAGTTTCATATGCAATACCACTTAAGCCTCCTATCCATATTCTTTTTTTTCGTGGCAAACCACTCCAGCGCCACATTTCATAGCTTGCAAAACTTTCAATGTATGCACCATAAGCATGACCTGCTTTATCAACCTGCAGCCATTCAGCATTATCATTAAAAAAATGAAATTTACTTCGTGGATATTTGGAATACCAGATTGTATTCAACCCGATCATAACTCCGCTATACCCAATTATATTTCCTGCTGCTACAAGGCGTACCCGTTTTTTATTGTAAGGATAAAGAGTATGTCCGGCAGCGGTTATTTGCTGGTAATGTGACGTATCAGTTTTTAGCTGAATACTATCCTGGGAATAAGTTGGTGTTGAAAAGGCTAAACAAATAATAGAAATAATTGATCGAATAGGGCAGTAACTCATCATATAAAAATACGGCAGTAAATGATTTAGGTTTTAAATAATCAAAATTCAATAACTTCCATCCCTCAAAATAAATAAACATGGATAGCAAAACACAGGAAAGAATTAATGCATGGCTTTCATCGGCATACGACGAAGAAACAAGAAACGAAATAAAAAAACTACAGCAGCAAAACCCTGCAGATCTGGAAGATGCTTTTTATAAAGAGCTGGAATTTGGAACAGGAGGTTTGCGGGGAATAATGGGTGTAGGAACAAACAGAATGAACAGGTATACAGTAGGCATGGCAACACAGGGTTATGCCAACTATTTAAAACAATCTTTTAAAGAAGTAAAAGTGGCTATTGCACACGACAGCAGAAATCATAGTCGTGAATTTGCTGAAATTACTGCCAATATTTTTGCAGCAAACGATATAAAAGTTTATTTGTTTGAATCGCTGCGACCTACGCCTGAATTGAGTTTTGCCATTCGCTACTTTGGCTGCCAGGGCGGGGTGGTTTGCACAGCCTCTCATAATCCAAAGGAATATAATGGCTACAAAGCCTATTGGGATGATGGCGCACAATTAGTTCCGCCGCATGATAAAAATGTAATTAATGAAGTGGAAAAAATAAAGAGCATTGAAGATGTGAAGTGGTCCAAAGTCCCCTCCACCGGAGGGGACCTGCCTACCGGACAGGCAGGTTTAGGGGAGGCTATCACCATCATTGGTAAGGAGATTGATGAAAAATATATTGAGATGGTAAAAAGTTTAAGTGTTTATCCTGATGTATGTGTTGCCCGGCATGATCTCAAAATTGTTTACACTCCCATACATGGCACAGGAATAATGGTTGTGCCACAGGTTTTAAAAAGATATGGATTTGATAACGTTCACATTGTTGAAGAGCAGGCAACACCCGATGGAAATTTTCCTACGGTAAATTATCCCAATCCTGAAGAAAGAGAAACAATGAGCATCGGATTGCAAAAAGCAAAAGAACTGGATGCTGATATTTTGTTGGGAACCGATCCTGATGGAGACAGGGTAGGTATTGGCGTTAAGAATCATAAGAATGAATGGGTTTTAATGAATGGTAATCAAACTGCTTTGCTTGCTTTTAATTATATGATAGAAGCCAGGAAAGCAAAAGGTATTGCACAGCCCAATGATATGGTGATAAAAACCATTGTTACTACTGATATGATTGATGTTATTGCCAAACAAAATGCTATCTCTTGTTACAATGTGCTTACCGGATTTAAATGGATAGCTGAATTGATAAAAGAGAAAGAAGGCAAAGAAAATTATGTTATTGGCGGAGAAGAAAGTTTTGGTTTGATGATAGGAGATAAGGTAAGAGATAAAGATGCCGAAAGTGCAGTAGCAATTATTTGTGAGATGACAGCGTATGAAAAAAATAAAGGGAGAAAATTATTTGATAAGCTCATTGACCTGTATGTACAGTATGGTTTGTATAAAGAAGACCTTATTTCCATAACTAAAAAAGGAATGAACGGCGCCAAAGAAATTGCTGACATGATGGAAGGTTACCGAAGCAATCCTCCACAAAAGATCAATGGTTTAGAAGTTATTCAATTACTTGATTATCAAAACCAGACAGATGTTAACTTAAAATCAGGAGAAAGTAAAAAAATAACCCTGCCTAAGAGTAATGTATTGCAATTTATTTTAGCTGACGGCAGTAAAATATCAGCAAGACCGAGCGGAACAGAACCTAAAATAAAATTTTATTTCAGCGTAAATACAAAGCTTGATAACGTTTCAGATTTTGATGCAAAAGAAAAAGAACTGAATGAGAAAATTGCTGCAATTATCAGTGATATGAAATTGAGAAATTAATACTAATGCCTTGGTCGGTAAGACACCGACCAAGGCGAAGAATTAGAAAGAATTAGAAAGATTTAAAATAAAATCCAGCAACTTATATAATAATCCAAAGTATAAGTTTACATAAAAGTATATCTGCAGGGATCTTTACTATATACAATTTCCAACATACTGCAATACAGCTATCTGCGCCAATTACCTCTGCGCCAGCTATATCCATTACCACGGTTTAACCATACACCGCTTTGCCACTGGCGGTTTCCACGCGATCTACCCCAACTCCCTTCATGCCATATATAACTGTTACCCTGGTAACGCCAGTCGCCTTCAATCCAGATATATCCTAAACCCGGAGAAACAGGACGCTCATATACAGGTTGAACCGGACGCACACCTACCACATACCTTGAACCACTGCATGAGAGCAAACTAATACTTACATACAATAAAGGAATAAATAATAACTTTTTCATACAATTTATTTTATAGATAATTAATAATACAATTGTTGCATATACTATGCCAAATGAGCATTCTCCCGCCTTGGGTCAGTGTCTGGCACAGACCAATTTTGAAAACGCTTGAAATTCTTAAAAAAGAATATGACCTGGAGTAAATATGCAGTTGATTCACACCAATAAAAAAGTAAATTTGACAATTATACCTGTAAATATATGAGCGAGGACCAACCTGAAGAAATCACTCAACCAACACAACAAAACGTACAAAATATGGAAGTACATAAACACCCACACAACGTAACTCACAAAAAGAAATGGGGAGAATATTTGCTTGAATTTTTAATGATATTTTTTGCTGTATTTCTTGGTTTCCTTGCTGAGAATCAAAGAGAGCATATTGTTGAACATAATCGTGAGAAAGAATTTATGATTGCACTCGTAAAAGATCTTCAACTGGATACGATTCAATTTTCAAGAATAAAAATTTACCGGCTTAACAAATTACAAACATTGGATTCACTGATGATATTCTTTGCTAATCATTCTGAACAATCAGTTCCTGCTTATGGATATAGTTTAGCTATAAAACTTTTTGGTCATGCCGCTTTTTTTCAAAACAGCGGGACACTCGATCAGTTAAAAAATTCTGGCGGCTTGCGATTGATCCGGCATAGAAATGTAGTTGACTCAATTGAATCTTATGACCAGCAAATAAAACGCATAGCGTTGCGGGATATCTATGAAACCAACTTTTCTATTGACCATAACAAACTTCTCCAGCAATTATTTGATGGCAAAGCTCTATTAAAAATTTTTACAGATACAACTTATTATAAGAAGCCTGCATCCCCGTCTGCTACAATAAGACTGAATGAACAATATTTAGATGAATTCCTGAATAGCTTAAGAACTTTTCAATTATTGGTAAAGGTGGATATGGACTTGCAGGCAGCGGTCAAAGAAAAAGCAACCAGGCTGATAACTCTTATAAAAAAAGAATATCATTTGGAAAATGAGTAAGCTTTCTTTTATCAGTGTCTTATATCTTAATTAATTATTCTTTATTTTCACTCATAAACAAATAACTATATGCTTCAATTATTGAATCTTTCAAAAGTCATATTACTTTTTTTCGTTTGTTCTGTAATAAATATAAACTGTAAAAGCAAAAGCGGTAAAACCAACACTCCGCTAACAGTAGAAAATATTGCAGGAGTGTACACTATCACTGATGCTAAAATAAAAACCGGTGATACGGAAAAGGATGTATACAGCAGCTTTAATGATTGTCAAAAAAATAATACGTATGGTTTTAATAAAGATATGGTTTGGTATTTAGGCGGAGTAGCCCGCCAAACCTGCACCGGGCCTGATGATAGCGGTACATGGTCTTTGAATGGTAACACCTTAACGATAAATTCTCAGCAGAGTGGCGCCTATCAATATACAATAACTGATTTTAATGGCAGCGTAATGGTAGCTGAATCCCAATCTGATAATAATGGCACACAGGAAACACTGATCACAACTTTTACAAAGAAGCAATAGGTTTATTTTCTCTAATAAAAATTTATCTCATGAAGAATATCATAGTATTTGTTTTAGCATTCTTATCACTACCGGCTATAAGCCAAAATAAGATGACTCCTGAACTTCTTTGGAAGCTTGGAAGAGTAACAGGGCTTGGCATTTCAAAGGATGGGAAAAGTGCAATTTACTCAGTAAGCACACCCAATGTTGCAGAAAGTAAAAGCACTTTGGAAACCTTTGTAGTTCCTGTAACAGGCGGTTCATCTGTTCAAACTTTTAATAAGGATAGCGTTATGAGGGATAAAAATATTTCTCCCAACGGAAAATATATTATTTATAACAAAGAAGTAAAGTTGTTGAATGTTACCGGCAAAGACCTTTATCCTGAGCTTACAAAATCAAATGCCTACATATTTGATAATCTTAATTATCGCCATTGGGATAAATGGAATGACGGAACATTTGATCATGTATTTATTGCACGTCTTGCAAATGCCCGCCTGAATGACGGAGTCGGGCAGGGTAAAAAAGAAAATGAGAAAGACATTATTCCGGGCGAGCCATTCGATTGTCCGCAAAAACCTTTTGGCGGTAATGAAGATTACACATGGAGTCCGGATAATAAATATGTTGTTTATGTAACCAAAAAAAAATATGGAAAAGAGTATGCATTAAGCACCAACACTGATATTTATCAATACAATGTTGAAACAGGCAAAACAATTAATCTAACGCAGGGAATGATGGGCTACGATATTAATCCTGCATACAATAAACAGGGAATGCTTGCATGGCTTAGCATGAAACGGGAAGGTTTTGAATCTGACAAACAAGACCTGGTAGTAATGAGCGGCAACAATAAAATTAATTTAACTGCAAACCGCGATGATCTGCATGTAGAAGGATTTAAGTGGAGTGATGATGGAAAGAAAATTTTTTTCTGGGCGCCGATAAAAGCTACAGAACAATTGTTTGAAGTAACATTGAGCGCTGCAAACACTGCATTGAACATAAGGCAGATCACTAAAGGAGAATTTGCAGTGTCAGATATCATAGGTCAATCCGGCAATACATTGATAGCATCAAAAGTTGATATGAATCATGCCCCGGAATTGTATGCAGTTGATATTTCTACAGGAGATATGAAGCAATTAAGTCATGTAAATGATAATATGTATAACACCATTGGTTTATGCAAAGCAGAAATACGTTTTGTAAAAACAACTGATAATAAACAAATGCCGATGTGGGTTATTTATCCTCCTGATTTTGATCCAACTAAAAAATATCCAACATTATTATTTTGCATGGGAGGCCCTCAGGGCACAACTCCAATGTATTCTTTTCGCTGGAATTTTCAATTAATGGCATCGCAGGGATATATTGTTATAGCGCCGGACAGGAGAGGTGTATTTGGCAACGGTACAAAATGGGCGCAGGACGTAAGTAAGGACTGGGGCGGCCAGGCAATGAAAGATTATCTTTCTGCAATTGATGAAATATCAAAAGAAAAATTTGTTGATAAAGACAGGAGAGGATGCGTTGGCGCAAGCTTTGGCGGCTATTCTGTTTTTATGCTTGAATCATTGCACAATGGACGTTTTAAAACTTTTATTTCTCATGATGGTGTTTTTGATCTTAAAAGCATGAGTGGTACAACTGAAGAACTTTGGTTTACTAACTGGGATATTGGCGGTTATTATTGGGATAAGAAAAATAAGGCAGCGCAAAAAAGCTTTGAGAAATATTCGCCAAGTAATTTTGTTGATAAATGGAATACGCCAATATTGATAGTGCAGGGAGGAAAAGATTATCGTGTGCCGATAGAGCAGGGATTACAGGCATTTCAGGCTGCACAATTAAGAGGAATAAAAAGTAAACTACTGTATTTACCAGATGAAAACCATTTTGTTCTCAGCGCACAAAATGCAATGGTATGGCAGCATGAATTTTTTAAGTGGCTTGATGAAACATTGAAATAATATTTCAAAGTATTAAACCAAATAAATATTTCTTTAAAGAATCATTTTTTCTTTGTATCTATGCAGTCCTATCCCTTTTTCCACCCTTGGAAACCTTTTTATTCATCTTAAAAAGGTAATATTATGGTAGTACGATTAACACACTTCAAAGTACCCGCTGATAAAGCGGACGAAGTAAAAAAAATTTATAACCAGGAAGTTCTTCCTGAATTAAAAAAGCAAAGTGGCAATGTAAATGTTATGCTGCTTGAACCCATGGATTCTACTGAGTAT
>JADGPX010000159.1 GCA_017882215.1 Chitinophagaceae bacterium
ATCTGTAAATGAATATGGCATGGCAAGGCTTTCGGAGAAGTAAAATTGGAACAGGTTGAGGATATTTCAACGCTGTCCCAAGAAGTGATCCGGCTGGGACTCGAACCCAGGACCCATACATTAAAAGTGTATTGCTCTACCAACTGAGCTACCGAATCATCCTTTTTTATAAGGTGTGCAAAAATAAGCTAAAATCATTTTTTTCCAAATTAAATAAAAGCTTTTGAAAATTGTTTTAATGTAGAGGTAACAATCAGGGTAAATAGAATTAGGGGCTGTAAACATTTGTAATTTTATTCAACATTTATTTCGGCTATCCATTACAAAACTGCCTGCCGGTAAGCAGGTCCGGCGCAAAGCCTGGCTGCTTGCTCCTCCCCTTTTGGGGGAGGCTGGGAGGGGGCTTCACCGTGTTTTCCATTACTATCCGGCCTTTGAACGATAAAATAACATCAACAAAAAAAGTAAGTGCGGTTGTGTGTTTTTCACCAACAACCTCAAGGTAAAATTATTAATAGATGTAGTTTAATCTATATTGTTGTTGGTGATGCTGCGCTTCAAAAGCTAATACACAAAACACCATCAACTGCGGAAGAGAAATAAGTTTCGTCATATAATTAACAGCGTCAATTAATAAATATATCCTTCACGTTTTAAATCATGTTTTGCTTTGTAAAATATGTGTTACTTTGGTTATAAACAAAATCAGTTAACTGTTCCGGAACTTAATAGTAATAGTAATGATACTAATTTACCTGTAATTGTCGCCCAAAGCTCAATTGAAAAACTGTAGCCCGGTACATAAAAATATTTGTGAATAAAAAATGAAACGAAGTTTATTATTGGTGATGTTATTTGTTGTTATGGAATGCGGTGCACAAACAAAGCAAACCGCTTACAGCAACCAGATATGGTATGGCTATTATCCGCAGTTCAAACTTTCAAAACATTGGGGTTTATGGAGCGACTGGGAGCTTCATTCGAAAGAAAATTTTTTTGATAATTTTTCACGATCTGTTTTTCGTTTGGCAGTAACTTATTATGTAACGGATGTTACCAAAATTACAGCAGGCTATTGTTACATTAATGATTATCCTGCCGATAATCATCTGTTTGTTTCATTGCCCGAACATCAAGGCTGGCAACAGTTGCAGCGGTTTACATATTACAGGAAAAAGAAGTTGATGCAGTGGCTGCGTTTGGAAGAAAGATATAAACGTAATGTAATGGATAATTATACATTAGCCGATAGCTATACTTTCAGTTACCGGGCACGCTATAATTTTTTCTACCAGTTACCTCTTAGCAAAAAAGGAATAGTTGCTCATTCTCTTTCCGCCGTTATTGGAGATGAATTGTACATCAACTTTGGGAAAAATATTGTAAATAATTATTTTGATCAGAACAGGATTTTTTTAGGGTTGAGTTATGCTGTTAATGCTCATGACAACCTGGTGTTTGGTTATATGAATTTGTTTCAGCAACTGGCTGCAGGTAACCAATACAAAAGTATGAATGTGATCAAATTGTCTTTTTTTCAAAATGTTGATTTGAGAAAAAAATAACAAAGGTTAAAGTACACCGCTAAGAAGCTGTTTAAATTCAGTTCTTACAATTTGTTCAAGGTCAAATTATTAATAGATTAGTTTAATCTATAATTAATTGCCCTGCCACATAAATATCGGCGCCGTAAACATTAGATTCTATTTTGAATTTATCCTTAAATAATTTTTGGAAAAGAGGATAGAGTAATGGACGCTTTGCATCTTCATTATCTGTACTTCGTAAATATTCTTTAAGTTTTTCTAATTCTTCACCAAACGACGGATTAGCCATTTTGTTAGTAAGGTTTATCTCACAAAATAACAAAGTTTACTGAAGCTTTAACGAATACATTCTACTTCATTTAATCTCTTAGGCAACCAATAAGTAAATTCAAAAAGATTTCCAAAAGAAAACGGAATAAATGATGGTTTTATATGCATGTCATTTTTTTTCTGGAAATTGAAATTTAATCTTACATTTACTGTCCCACGATTGCTAAAAGTAAAGTATGAAAATCCTGGTGATTGACGATGATACCGATCTGCTGGAAGTAACGAAGTCATTACTTACAAAAAAAGGTTTTGAAGTAGCCACTCATACTAACTGGGAAGATGCTTTAAAACAAATTGAAACCTTTGAGCCACAATTAATTTTGTTAGATGTTTTTTTAAATGGAGTTGACGGGCTGGATATTTGCAGGCAACTGAAATCAATGCCACACACCAAACATATTCCCGTTCTGATATTCTCGGCATATCCACAGGTGGCAGAAAGGGTTATTTATGAATACGGGGCTGATGATTTTATTGCAAAGCCTTTTGAAATAAATGATCTTATTACCAAAATGCATTCTATTTTATCTCAAACAGCAGAGTTAGCTTAACTGTGCGTTTTCCTTTTTTATAAACTTTGGTCTTTTCACATTAGTACCGCAATAGTTATTCATTTGCTCTATAAAGTAATCGCATAGTTCAGGAGAATTTCGTTCTTCGGTATGATGCATAAAAAAATACACTTCCTGCAAACCTTTGCCTATCCAGCTTTTTATTCGTTTTACCCATTCATCTAATCTTGTATAATCAGAAGGGTGAAGATTATTACCAACAAAGCGGATGAAAGTTTTTGGTATGGTTAATTCCATGTGTACAAGATCCCGTCTGCCGGTTGTATCTGTAATAATTGCTCCAACATTATTTTCTCTCATCACATTTAATAATTCTGTTCTTATTTTTTTATTTCCGTACCAATCAGGATGCCGGACTTCTAAAAATAAATTCAGGTCTTTGGGTAATGATCGCAGGTAAGAAAATAAATTATCTTTTCCTGCAGGAGAAAATTTATCGCTTAGCTGTAAGAACACAGGGCCGAGATGTTCTTCAAAAGCGCTAACAGCAATGATGAAATCTTTTGTTTGCCTTTCAAGATTGGGCGATGGAGCAAGGTTACCGAAGTGGCTTATATTTTTTGAAACTTTTGGGCAAAATTTAAAATCCAAACCCTTTGCTTTTGCAGCCCACTTTCTTATACCGGAAGCTTCAGGCATTTTATAATGTGTAGCATTTAATTCAATGCTATTAAAATGCTTTACATATTCCTGTAAAAAATCCGCATCTTTTGTTTTTTCAGGATATATCTTTCCGATCCAATCTTTTCTTCCCCACTTGGCACAGCCAATATAAATTAATGGCTGCTTAGTTGGTTTTGATTGCTTTAATATTTGTTTGGTAAATGCAGAATCTTTTGGAAGTGTAAAATCAACTTTGCCTATTTCTGATATGGGAACACTGCCAAAATCCATAAGTGCAATAATAAAGTTTATAAATATCTTTCTTCCACCACTTTTATGTGATGATATACATGACCAATTATAGTAAAACCCAGGCTAAGTACTGAAATGCTATTATTATTTGCTGTACTCTTTTGTTGCAGCATTGCATCAGAAAAACTTTTAAATAAATCTTCTGTTGATCTTCTTACATTAATCAATTCATTGCTCAAACTTTTCCAGCTTCTTGCATTTGCATTAGAATTATCAGCATATAAGTTTTCATCAAAAGATGGGAGAGAAGAAGTTTCCTTTCTTGCAATGGCCAGCGCTCTGTAATTAAATATTCTTTCTGTATCGGTTACATGCTGTAGCAATTCCTTTAAGGTCCATTTGCCGGGAGCATAGGCAAAGTTTGCTTTCTCTTCATTAATGGATTGCAGGAAATCCTGAATTTTTGGTAGTTGATTTTTAAATGCCTCACCCAGATCTTCTTCAGTAACCTGGTTTATATATTTGCCAAAATATTCGGGGTAATCTGTAGTAATAGGTTTGGGCATAGTTAATTTGAAATTTTAGATTTGAAATTTGAAATTGTGTAACCAGACAGCAAGTTACCAATTCTCTATAAAAAAATTAAGATTTAGTATACACGAAAGTTACTAAATCTCAAATCTAAAATTTCAAATTTCAAATCGGTTTATCCTTTTTTCTTCTTTACAATTTTTGGTTTAATAATAGCCGGTTGTTTATTATTTCTTTCTCCTTTAATAGTAGCTGCAAGCTTTACAGCTTCATAGGCATTTACTATTCCGCCAGATTTTGAAATATCAGAAAGATTCACTTTTTCATCTGTGCCAGGAAGTTTTACTTTTTCAGAAATAGGTACTGCAGATTTTTCAATAATATATTTTAATTGCTTAGCGCTTAGGTTAGGATAGTATTCTAATAAAAAGGCAGCAACACCAGCAACAACAGGGCATGCCATACTTGTACCGGAAAGGTTACCATAATTACTTCCTGGCAAAGTAGAATAAATTTTTACTCCCGGCGAAAAAAGATCAACTTCTTTTTTACCATAATTACTAAAGCTGGCAGTAAGTCCGCCATTGGTAGCATCACCGCTGGCGCCTACAGTAACAAAAGTATTAGCCCGCCCTTTTCCATCAGCAAAAACAGGGTTAGGAAAATTATCGGCAGTATCTATATTTTTAGCATCGTTACCTGCAGCATGCACTAATAAAACACCTTTGCTCTCAGCATATTTTACTGCCTCATCAACCCATTTTTTTTGCGGCGAAAAATCTTTTCCAAAGCTCATGCTTATTATCTGTGCACCATTATCTGCAGCATAGCGTATTGCCAATGCAATATCTTTATCATGCTCATCACCATCAGGCACTGCACGTACCATCATTATTTTTACATTATCTGCAATACCATCTGATCCTTTGCCATTATTTTTTGCTGCACCAATAATACCTACGCAATGAGTGCCATGCATGGGAGTGCCCGCCATTACATCATTGTTGCCATAATATTTGTCATTAATATTTGATTCATCATCTTTTACAATTTCTCCGCGATAATCTTCCGGGGCTTTTTCCACAGCTTCACCCTTTCTTATCTGTCCCTCAAGATCATCAAAAATCTGTTTATTGGTAATATCATTATTATTATTTGCTTTACATGTACCGAGGTATATAGCTTTAGCATTTCGTGCATTTATATCAACAGGAAAATAGTTCTCAAGATCAGTACAATTGAATTCAACCTTATTCAATTCTTTTGCAATTATAGAATCTCCCTTTTTCAGATTCGGAAGAATTCTTTTCATAAAAAGTAATTCAGCAGGGTTTGCATCACCTTCAATTTTTTGTTTTGCTTTGCGATACATTTCTATTTCGGCTTTTTCTTCGGGTGTTTTTACTGAGGATGAGTCAGGAATAAGACTGCCGTATTTTGCCTTAAGTTTATGATAAACCCGGGCACCTTCGTAAGAATCTTCTTTTACATTCCTTCCATCTTTTCCGCCAATAAAATTCCATCCGTACACATCATCAACATAGCCGTTATGATCATCGTCAATGCCATTACCCGGAATTTCCTTTGGATTGTGCCACAGTACCTTTTTTAGGTCTTCGTGTGTAGTATCAACTCCGCTGTCAATTACCGCCACTAAAACTGTTTTGCTTTTTTTACCTTTTACAAACTGGTAGGCTTTATTAAGGCTAATACCATAATATCCTGTTTCTGCTTTATCAAGCTGATACCAGTTGTTTATTTCTTCTTTTTTTGAAGTGCCTTGTGCAAAAGATGCGAAGGAAAAAGCACTAAATATGAAAATAAGTACCGGCAGTTTAATTGATCTTATCATTGAGTTTCTTTTTATTCTACAAATATTTATAAATTAATTGAACTGGTATTACCATTTACAAAGATTATAACAAATTTGTCTGAACCATGATTTTTAGGGTTCTTAGGATTTTTAGGTTTGGGTTAAATTTATCTTGATTAGAAAAGTTTTTATTTAAATCATGTTAATCTTATAATCCTTAATCATGCCGGACTGCCAACAGAGAGGGTTCAGACTATACCGTAAATTTTATACCCTGTGCCAGGGGTAGTTTGTCTGTATAATTTATAGTGTTTGTTTGGCGTCGCATGTAAACTTTCCATGCATCACTTCCACTTTCACGTCCGCCGCCTGTTTCTTTTTCACCACCGAAAGCTCCTCCAATTTCTGCACCGGAAGTTCCAATATTTACGTTTGCTATACCGCAATCGCTTCCTGCAGCGGAAAGAAATTGCTCTGATTCTCTCATGTTCAAAGTGAAAATAGAACTGGATAATCCCTGTGGTACATTATTTTGTAAAGCAATCGCTTCTTCCAAAGTTTTATATTTAATAAGATAAAGAATGGGAGCAAAGGTTTCGTACTGAACAATTGAGAAATCATTTTCCACTTCAGCAATGCAGGGCTTTACATAACATCCGCTTTCGTAACCATCACCGGTTAGCACTCCTCCTTCCACAACAAATTTTCCTCCCTGTTGTTTACATTTTTCAATTGCATCTAAATACATTTTTACAGCATCTTTATCAATCAATGGACCCACATGATTATGTTCTTTCAACGGGTTGCCTATTTTTAACTGGTTATAAGCATTCACTAATTTTTCTTTAAACGCATCATAAACATTTTCCTGAATTATTAAGCGGCGTGTGGTTGTACATCTTTGCCCTGCAGTGCCTGCAGCACCAAATAAACAACCGATGAGTGCCATATCAAGCTCCGCATCTTTAGAAATTATGATCGCATTATTGCCACCAAGTTCTAATAAACTTCTTCCCAGCCTTGCTGCCACAGCAGTGCCAACTGCTACTCCCATTTTTGTTGATCCTGTTGCAGAAATTAAAGCAATTCTTTTATCATTGCTTAGCCATTTGCCAACTTCTCTTCCGCCAATAATTAAATTATTTACTCCTTCAGGTACTTCATTTTTTTCAAAAACGCTGGATACAATATTCATACAAGCCAATGCACACAGAGGAGTTTTTTCAGATGGCTTCCATATACACACATCGCCGCAAACCAATGCCAGCATGCTGTTCCAGCTCCA
>JADGPX010000014.1 GCA_017882215.1 Chitinophagaceae bacterium
GGCCTTTTAACTCGGATCTTTCTAAATAAAAAAATTCAAGGTTTACCTTTGCCGCCCATTATTTACAGGATATAAAATTCGGATTTTGTTAGAATAAAAGCCAATATCAGATAATCATTAACTGTTATTGCTGTTCAATCCGAAATTCCTTTGAAAAAATTAATGATCAGCTAATTTATGAACAACATCTTATCTAAAATATTGTGTAGTTTTTTTATTTTACTACCTGTTTCATTTTCTGCTAAAGCAGGATTGAATGCTGATACCACACAATTACTGGCAAATAACATAGGTGATGTTTCTCCAAATTCTTTTACAAGGACTGTTGTAAAAGAGGCTAACATTATATATCCTTCAAGTCTTCAGGCTCATATGGATGAATCTCTGGATTATGTTCAGAAATTCAGCAATAAAAAAAGAGATTATCTTATCCGTACTTACCAAAGAGGCAAAAAATATTTTCCTAAAGTTGCTGTTGTTTTAAAAAGTTATCATCTTCCCGAGGAATTAAAAGTTTTAATTGCTCTTGAATCTGCATTTAATCCGAATGCGGTTTCCGGCGCCGGCGCAGTGGGCTATTGGCAAATTATGGATGAAGTTGCTAAGGAATATGGATTACAGATAGTGGATAAAAAAAATGCATCAAATCCGAAGAATAAAAAGAAGGATGACAGAAAAAATTTTACCAAATCAACATTAGCTGCTGCAAAATATTTGCGGGACAGATGCAAAAATTTAAATAATGATTTGCTTTTGATCGTTGCTTCTTATAATTGGGGAGTAGGTAATGTTTGGCAGGCAATGAAAAAAACAGGAAAGAGTAATCCTGATTTTTGGGATATTAAAAAACATCTGCCTTTGGAGACAAGAAATTATGTAATGAATTTTATTGCTCTTAATGTAATTTTTGAGAACTATGATAACTTCGTTAAAAATAAATTAGTCTTTAATTCAGAGTCAATAGAAGTTCCCGTTTCTGAAAATGCAATTAAGTTAAATCCTTCCACCACTGATTAAGATTCTATTCTTCTATTAATCTTCATTTACTGTTTTGGCAGTAACTTTACACAATGCCGCAGGTTAACCTGAATGATAGCTTAAATTTTTTAGGTAAACTAAGTTTGCGCAGGCTTTGGAATGCAACAAAAGTTTTTACAAGTTTCAATGCAAGCCGTATTTTAAAGAAGCCAATACAATGGGGATACCCAATCTCTATTTCATTTGAGCCTACAACTTCCTGTAATCTGCGCTGCCCCGAATGCCCGAGCGGATTAAGAGCATTTACCCGCCCAACAGGAATGCTTAAAAAAGATTTCTTCAGGCAAACAATTGATGATATTCATAAAGATATTTTGTACCTGATATTTTATTTTCAGGGTGAGCCATTTTTAAACCGTGAATTTTTAGATATGGTAAAGTACGCTACTGATAAAAAAATTTATACAGCAACATCCACTAACGCACATTACCTCACGGATGAGGTTGCAAAAAAAACAGTAGAAAGCGGTTTGGATAGATTGATCATATCTATTGATGGTACAACGCAGGATGTTTATAAGCAATACAGGGTTGGAGGAAATCTTGATAAGGTAATTGAAGGAGCAAAAAATATAGTTAGGTGGAAAAAGGAATTAAAGAGTAAAACACCTTTTGTATTTTTTCAATTTTTGGTAGTAAAGCCTAACGAGCACCAGATTGAGGATATAAAAAAGCTTGCCAAAGAAGTAGGAGTAGATGAAGTAAGATTTAAAACGGCGCAGGTGTATGATTATGAAAATGATCCTAACAACCTTATTCCTGTAAATGAAAAATACAGCCGCTATAAAAAAGATAAACAAGGAAATTATATAGCCAAAAATAAATTAGCAAACCATTGCTGGAAGCTGCATCATGCAAATGTGATAACGTGGGATGGGCTGGTGGTTCCATGTTGTTTTGATAAAGATGCATCACACCACCTGGGTAATTTAAAGATGCAGTCATTTAAAGAGATCTGGCATAACGATAATTATAAGCAGTTTAGAAAAGAACTTATGACCAGCAGAAAAAATATTGACATTTGCTCCAATTGCAGCGAAGGGGTTTCTGTATGGCAGGATTAATTTTTTTTTCACGCAAAGTAAATAAGGAGCAAAGACACAAACAATAACAAATATTTTGCGCCTTAATTTTCTTTGCATCTCTGCGTGAAAAATATTTACTCATCTTTATTTACTTTTGAAAGATTGTTACAATTTGTGTTTTCATGAAAAAATATTTTTTCTTAATCATTCTATTTCCCTTTTTACTTTTTACTTTTCACTTATCGGCTCAACCCAAATATGAATTTCGTGCCGTATGGGTGGCAACAGTTGATAACATTGATTGGCCATCAGAAAAATATTTAAGCACCGACAGTCAAAAAACAGAATTTATAAGATTGCTTGATATGCACCAGCGAAATGGAATGAATGCAATCATTGTACAAATACGCCCGGCTACTGATGCATTTTATCCTTCGCAATACGAGCCTTGGAGTGAATGGCTTACAGGTACACAAGGCAAGCCACCAATTCCTTATTATGATCCGCTGGAATTCATGATTACCGAAACGCATAAACGGGGAATGGAATTTCATGCATGGATGAATCCTTATCGTGCTGAATTTAAAATTGGAGAATCTTCTATTTCACCAACACATATTACAAAGCTGCATCCTGACTGGTTTTTACCATATGGAAGTATAAAACTTTTTGATCCGGGAAATAAAGAAGTGCAGCAGTTTGTAACCAATGTAGTAAAAGATGTTGTAAAGAGATATGATATAGATGCTATTCATTTTGACGATTATTTTTATCCTTATCGCATTGCCGGAAAAGAATTTCCTGATTCGGTTTCTTTCGCTAAATATGGAAATGGGTTGAACAAAGAAGACTGGAGAAGAAGCAATGTTGATTCAATTATTTTAATGCTTAGCAAAGCGATCAAAAAAGAAAATAAATTTTGCAAGTTTGGTATCAGTCCGTTTGGCGTTTGGCGTAACAGTGATAAAGATCCTGAAGGGAGTAACACCAAAGCCGGGCAAACAAATTATGATGATCTGTATGCAGATATTTTATTGTGGCTAAAAAATAAATGGATCGATTATGCTGCGCCGCAGTTATATTGGGAATTCAGTCAACCCAAAGTTCCGTTTGCTACATTGATCGATTGGTGGGCAAAACATGGTTATGGAAGGCAGGTGTTTATCGGACATGGCGTGTACCGTGCATTTGAAACCAAATCTGCTGCCTGGAAAAATCCTAATGAATTGCCTGATCAAATAAAAAAATTAAGAGAATATCCGCAGGTGCAGGGAAGCATTTATTTCAGCAGTAAAACATTTGAAAAAAATCCCAATGGATGGAATGATAGCCTGCAAAATAATTATTATAAATATCCTGCGCTCATTCCTCCTATGCCATGGATAGATAATTCTAAACCACAAACACCGGTATTAGATGCAGAAGTAGTTGGTAACCCAACTTCAAAAGATATTTTTTTACATATCTCGTCGAAGAGAAATACTGGAATTAAACAATATGTTGTTTATTTATCTGCAGTAAATGGTTTTACAGAAGACAAAGTTTATAAAATTCTGACTGCACAAAAAGATATGCAGTTAAATATTTCATTTGATGATATTTCTAAATGGAATAATTTTTACTTTTTTATTACTGCTATCAGTAGAACAAACAATGAAAGTGTAAATTTCCAACAATACAATTTGACATTGACCGGAGATCACTGGACACTTAAATAAATCATTTTACCTTTATACTTTATTTACTTTAATTACACTTTATGCCAGGCTACGAATTTTTTGGAGACGAAGAAAGAAAACAGATCGATGATGTGATGAGCACCGGAATTCTTATGCGTTACGGATTTGATGCGCAGCGTAAAGGAAACTGGAAAGCAAAAGAGTTAGAACAAAAAATTACAGAAACCTTTGGTTGTAAATATGCACAGCTTACCAGCAGCGGAACTTCTGCTTTAACTACTGCCATGGCAGCGTTGGGTATCGGTTTTGGTGATGAAGTTATCATGCCTGCATTTACTTTTGTTGCAAGTTTTGAAGCCGTAATCTCTATTGGCGCCATCCCTGTTTTGGTTGATATTGATGAATCATTAACGCTTGATCCGGATGCAGTAAGGGCTGCTATAACATCGAAAACAAAATGCATTATGCCAGTGCATATGTGCGGCAGCATGGCTGATATTGATGCTTTAAAAAATATTTGTGATGAACACAATCTTATTTTATTGGAAGATGCATGCCAGAGTATTGGTGCCACTTACAAAGGCAAATATGTAGGAACAATTGGCGATGCAGGAACGTTTAGTTTTGATTTTGTAAAGACAATTACTTGTGGCGAAGGCGGCGCAGTGCTAACCAATAATGAAGATGTATACACAAAGTGTGATGGATACTCCGATCATGGGCATGATCATAAAGGCGCGGACCGTGGCGCTGACCTACATCCTTTTGTTGGATATAATTATAGGATAAGTGAATTGCATGCGGCTATAGGTGTTGCACAAATTGGCAAGCTCAATAATTTCTTATCTATGCAAAGAAAAAATCACGCATTGCTTAAATCTATTTTAAGTTCTATACCTGAAGTGACATTTAGAAAAATTCATGACAACGAGGGAAATAGCTGTACATTTCTTACATGGTTTTTGCCCGATTCAACAACAGCTGCTGCGGTGGTTGCCGAAATGAGATCGCAAAATATATTAGCCGGCAATTTTTATTGGTTTGATAATAACTGGCACTACATCCGTAAATGGGATCATCTGAAAAATAATGGGTTTTTAAATAAACAAAGTGAACAATTGCAGCAACAGTTGAAAAAATATTCAAACGAATCATTTAAAGCGAGTGATGCAATTATGAGCCGTTGTATTTCTACTGCGATAAGTCTTACATGGACAGAAGAGCAGATCAGGGAAAAAGGTGAAAAAATTAGCGGTATAATAAAAAAAGTCCTCGAAGATAAATATGCTTCAGTATAATGGTTCTATCTCTTTCCTTCCAGGTAATTACATTGCTGCAAAGAGCCTAATCTAAACCTGAATGGAATTTTAGTTGCCTTTTCAATTACTAATTCTTTTTTACACATAATGCCAAAATGCTGTGTATAAAAATTCTGCGGAATTACTGCAAATGGTTGGTATGGGTTTAGCGCTTCTTTATTATTTGTTTTGTTTATTAAATTAAATGCAGGTTTAGGTAAGTGCTTTTGAGATAATTCCGTGCCTGATAATTTAATATGATGAGCAGTCTGTGCACTTAAAAAAAGCGCATACAGAAAAAAAATTGCTGTAAAGCCACAAATTTTATTCCAAAACAACATATCATTGATTTAGTAGATGTAAATTTACGGTTTCTTATCCAGCTTAGATTGTACAAATAGAAATGTCGTTAAGTCAAAATTTACAGCAAAAATTACTTCAGAAGTTATCTCCTCAGCAAATTCAGCTGATGAAGTTGCTACAGGTTCCTACAGTACATTTAGAAGAACGGATAAAAGAAGAGCTTGAAGAAAATCCGGCTCTTGAAACCGGTGAAGATGGACAAGATAATTTTGAGGAAACCAAAGAAGAATTTGAAACACCGGAAGATGACTTTGATAAAGAAGGTAGCGAAGACGAATATGGAAATATTGATATCAGTGAATATGTAAGCGAAGGCGATGATGATGTAGGTGATTATAAATTGCGTGATGAAAATTATCCCGAGCTTGAAGAAACAAAAACGATACCGCATAAGGTTGAAACATCTTTTTATGAGATATTGATAAGCCAGTTAAGTATGCTTGACCTGGATGAGCGGCAGCAAAAAATTGCCGGGCAGATAGTTGGCAGTATTGATGATGACGGATATTTACGAAGAGAACTATCTGCTATTGCAGATGATCTTGCATTCAGACAAAATATAGATGCATCAGAAAAAGAAATTGAAGAGCTTATACAAAAAATTCAACAGTTCGATCCGCCAGGTGTTGCTGCAAGAGACCTCAGAGAATGTCTTTTACTTCAGTTGGAAAGAAAATCCGGTGATGGAAAATCCGTTGAAACTGCCATGAAAGTACTTGATAAATATTTTGAAGAGTTTACAAAAAAGCATTACGAAAAAATTCAGCGTGGTTTAAACTTAACTGATGAGCAGATAAAAGAGGTGATCAACCAGATAATAAAACTGAATCCAAAGCCAGGCGGTCATGTTGGTGATAGTAACAGAATGGAGAATTATGTGATACCGGATTTTTTTGTTGTGAATAACAATGGAAAATTAGAGCTTTCACTCAATTCAAAAAATGCACCAGACCTGCGTATCAGCGAGGGTTATCGCGATATGCTGAAAGAATATGACCGTGGTTCAAAAAAAGATAAACGACAAAAAGAAGCAGTGCTTTTTATTAAACAAAAAATTGATGCAGCCAAATGGTTTATTGATGCAATAAAACAACGGCAGCATACTTTGCTTAGCACCATGCAAACCATCATGGAATACCAAAGAGAATTTTTTTTAACTGGTGATGAAACAGAAATGCACCCAATGATATTAAAAGATATTGCAGAAAGAACCGGTCTTGATATATCTACTGTAAGCAGGGTTGCCAACAGCAAATTTGTACAAACAGAATTCGGCACATATCGCCTTAAATTTTTCTTTAGTGAAAGCCTTGTGATGGATAGTGGTGAAGAAGTGAGTACAAGAGAAGTTAAAAAAATATTAAGCAATCTTATTGAAGCTGAAAGTAAACAGCATCCTTTAAGTGATGAAAAATTAACTGACCTGCTGCAGGAAAAAGGCTATAATATTGCAAGACGTACCGTTGCTAAATATCGTGAGCAGCTTAATATTCCGGTGGCACGTTTACGAAAAGAACTTTAAACGAATAAGTTCTCATTATGAATCACACACATGCTGTAGAATATAAATCAAAGAATACTTATAAGCATTCCGGAATTGTAACTGTGTTTGCAAACTTATTCTCTTACATTTTTCATCCTTTATTTATTCCATTGTATGTTGTTTATTACTTAGTTTTTATACATCAGGGTTATTTTGCAGGCTATAGTGAAAAAGCAAAATCATGGGTTTTAATCAGGGTTGCACTGAACATGGTTTTCTTTCCTGCATTAACAGTATTGCTTTTAAAAGGAGTGGGTTTTATTGAATCTATCTTTTTAAAAAAACAAAAAGACAGAATAATTCCTTACATGGCGGCGGGCATATTTTTTTTCTGGATGTATCTTGTCTTCCGTAACCAGTCTGAAATACCACAAATACTTACGGCTTTTATTTTTGGAGTTTTTCTTGCATCGTCAGCAGCATTAATTGCCAATATTTATTTTAAGATAAGTATGCATGCAATTGGCTGTGGCGGAATGCTGGGTTTAATGATTGTTGTTTTGAACGCTAATGCATCCTCTCCATTTACTTTACCATTAATGATCGCAATATTTATTACAGGCATAGTTTGCACTTCAAGGCTTATAGTCAGCGACCATACACAAAAAGATATTTACCTCGGATTATTGTGCGGATTCTTTTGTCAATTTATCAGCGCAGCTTTTCTTTTATAAAAAAAATACCCCGAAGTTAATCGGGGGTTTGTTGGTGTTCTCCATTTGTGCCTAACAAAAAATCTTTATATCATGTGCCGTTCTGTTGTTATTATCCGTGCAGGATAGGAGAGGTTAACAAATATTTTTGTGTAGGATGATATAAGAACAGGCAACTGCCATTCTTGATTACATCAATAATTTTTTTACTTATTTTTTCAGGCAAGGCAGGACAGCCCCAGCTTCTTCCAAGGAAGCCATTGCTATGCAAAAACTGTTCGGTTATATATTCGCTGCCATGCATAACAATAGCTCTTTCATAAGCATGGTCATTAAATCCCTTTTCGCATCCTTTTAATTTTAAGGCATAACCGCATTCACCTGAATAAGTATTTAGAGTAATATAAAAACCAAGACTGCTTTTGTGTGAATCATTTTGGTTGGAAAAACTGGTTGCATATTCCAAACCTGAATTACGACCGTGGGCAACCAAAGATTGAAACATGACTTTGTTCCTTTTTAAATCAATAACATATAAGCGCTTTTGACTGGAAGGTTTGCTGAAATCAATAACAGTTAAAATATTTTTATTGTGTATTAATCTTTTTTGTAAGAGATTATTATATCCTTTTATAGCAAGATCAAACACTTTTTTTGATAAACCTTTTTTATCAAGATTCATTAAAGAATATGCATCAGCCGTAGAAGTTTTATTGGATTTTTCAGGAACAAAAGTTTTGGATGAAGCAGCAGAATCGTTATAAGCAGTAAGGATGCTTAATTTATTTGAAACTTTATTTTCCTTAAAAGAAAAAGAGAAATTTATAAATGTTGTAAAAGCAATTAAAAATGCTATCGGTAAACTGATAGATCTAAACATACTTGTGGTTTTTCAGCGTTCAGAAATCAAAGGATCAAAATGGATAGTGTTTAAGCGTTTTTTTTTTTAAATTATTGCCTGAAATGCCAGGAAATTTTATTGTTCTGATGTAATTCAGTACAAGTACACTGATGAAGTAGTATGTTTACTAAGAGGCTTTACGATGTTGAGTGAGTTCTTCTTTACAAAAAAATATTTTGGATTGTTTATCTCACTTAATTTAGAAATTTAATCAAATTTTCTTTCAACCTTTTGATTGAGTGAAAATCTTAAATTGTTAAATCAAAAAAGGTAGAACCCTTAAACGTTAAAGGGGAGTTTTATGTTTTCTCTTTAAAATAATTGCTGAATTTTTTTGAAGATCTCCTGCAAATCTTATTTCATACCTGTCATCCCCATCTTGTAAAATAAGCAATCCGGTATTGGGCGGAATTTTACCCAGGTTTTCGGCATACATAATCAATTGTAATGAATCGCCAAGATCAGGAGTAAAATAAATTGTTTTTTTTATGGCATTGGTGCTCAGTCCCTGCTTTGATAGAATAACCTTTCCATTTAATAATACACTTACCGTATCTCCGTCAACTACTCCATTATCGTATAAACTAAGTAACAGGCTGTCTGATTTAATAAAGACACTTCGGATTGTTTCTATTTTTCGTGTTGCAAGTTCAGCAGCACCAATATTTGAAACGATTTCAGGCATTCGTTTTACAGGTTGCGGAGCTGCGACAACAATTTTTGGTTTGGGCGCTGAGACAACTTGTACTTTTTTATCTGTTATTGGTTTAGAAACTATTACTGCCGGCTTTTCCTTTTCTTTTGCCGCAGATGAAGGCTGAGGTTTTTTTAGTGGTAAGGAAGGACTGATTACAACGTCTATTAACTTAGGCTGAGAAGTAGCCGGTAAGTTTTTTACAGTTACAGGTGGCGAAATTATTGTTATATCTTTTTCTTTTGATTTTTGTTGAAGCGTCGTCGGCGGTGGTTCTTTGTTAACAGATGCTGAAACTATTTCCTTCTGATTTTCTTTTAGCGAAGGGATTTTTAATTTATCAGGAGCAACAGGTACAACAAACACTTCTTCTTTTTGTTTTATTTTGGGTTGAATGAATGAAAGCGAGTTCAACAAATTTATTTCATCCAGTTTGGAGATTAGTTTTGATGGCGTAGAGATATTTCTTTTTTGTAATTGAATGGTTCCTGTGTAAGACCTGGATTCCATTGATCTTGTACGAAATGTACCACTTAATGTCATTACGGAATCCTCTACTTTTAAAACAAGATAGCTGTATTGCTTTACCCGTTTTGGCGAGGTAGTATAATTGCTATAAACAAGCTGTTTGTCTTCAACAATTATATTTCCATTCTTGTTTTTGAATATGATCGATTTTACTCCGATATTTTCAACATCCTTGATTGTAAAAACAGTGAGGGAATAACCCGTTAATTCTTCTTCATTTTTACTTATCACAATCTCATAGGGCAAATTTATACCACTGGTTTGTAAAAATCCGGTCCATAAACCTGTAGTATCCTGTGCAATTAGTTTTAAAGGCAGTAAGAATAAAATTATTATTGATTTCTTCAAGGTGTTTAGTAAACGAATAATAAGCTGATTTATGATTGGTACAACAATATTTGTTTTTAAAATTATACTAATTAAATAAAAGAATATGTATATGACAAAAGCTTTGGGTAGCAACTAAGATAAAAAAAATTTGAACTTGAATAATTTTAAATGAAGTAATGGCGGTAAATTATTGAATATTTTTAAATACCTGTACCGCTTGACGTTAAAATAGATGATAAAAAATAATTACCCTTTTTCAGTAATAAATTATATATTGGAAACGACAGTTATCATTAAAAAATATTTAGTTTATGAATGAGAAGTTAAAAGCAGAAAGAGCATTGTTATCACCCCCTGGCGATGATATTTTGGAAACGATTAAATACCTGAGAATGAGCCAGGCACAGCTTGCTCAACGTCTTGGCAAGAAACCTTCCAAAGTTCATGATATCATTACAGGAAAAGAACCAATAACTGTAGCATGAAGCAGGGCATGTGTTATTGCATGGAAGAAAAGAGATTTTTTTAGAAGATTTTGAGGGCTATAAAGAAGATAAGCAAAAAGAAAAAGAAGCAGATGAATTTGCATCAAAATGGTTGTTGCCGCAAAATTTTATTGATGACTTACCTAAAGATTTTACAGAAGAGGATGTATTGAAAATTGCCAAACAATACAAAACCGATGCAGGTATTGTTGTTGGACGGTTACAGCATTTAGGTTTAGCATCTTATAGTTTTGGGAATAGGTTGAAGAAGAAGTTGTTTTAAAGCATAGAAATAATAATCCAATTTTTAATAATGGCAAATCATAACATTGGTATCCTGGCTTCTATTTCATGGAATAGCCTTGCAGGGAGAGACGATGCAACAGAAGAAGATTTAGATCATTCTTCCTGCAATAGGAAAAAAGTGCGTACACATAACATACTTGGTAAATTTTTTACCACGAAGATTTACAACAAAAAAGTTACTATGCATTAAAGCAATCGAATCACAGAGAAATAATTCCAAATGCTCAAATCAGGTAATCTTTTTTAACGAAAGTTTTTAACGGAGAGATTCTAAAAGAAATCTTAAAATACCGGATACTGGATTAATATCTTACTGCTGGCATGATTCTGGAAAATATATATCTCTTTAAACCCGCTGATTAAATTCATTTTTTAATCCTTAAAATTAAAATTAAAATGAGCTTTGAAAATTTTCCAACCGGCAACATTCCCGAACAAAAACCTGCACCTAAAAAACGTAATTACAATTACAAAGGCATATTATTAGCTGTATTGATAGCTGCTTTAGCAGGTACATGGGCATATTTAGTATGGGATAAAAGTAAATCAAACGAACAAAAGCAACAGCTTTCCATGCAGTTAACCACGAGTGATTCATCTAAAAATGATCTGCAACGTGAGTTAAACGATGCAGTGATGAGTCTTGACATGCTTAAAAGTACAAATGCAAGAGCAGATAGTTTATTAAGAACAAAAGATAAGGATATACAAGATCTTAAAACAAGAGTTCAAAAAATAATTAATGATAAAAATGCAACTGGATCACAGCTTGCTGAAGCAAGAAGATTAATAAAACAGCTAAAAGGCAATATTGAAACCTACACAGCCGAAATTGAAAAATTAAAAAATGACAATATTCAATTAACAGAAGAAAAGAGAGTGGTCACTGTAGAAAGAGATGTAGTAAGAAAGAATTTTGATTCAGCTAAAACTGTTATAAAAGAAAAAGAAAGTATAATTGATATAGGTTCCACTTTGCATGCTTCTAACTTAAATGTTATGGGTGTAAAAGAAAAAAACAGTGGAAAAGAAAAAGAAACTGCAACAGCAAAACGTGTAGATAAATTAAAGATATCTTTTGATCTGGATGAGAACAGGATCACTCAAAGCGGATTGAAAGAAATTTATATCAATATTATTGCACCAGACGGTTCAGTAATTGTTATACCTGATATAGGTTCAGCTAAATTTGTAACAAGAGAAGGAGTGGAAAAGTTAGCCACTAAAAAAGTAGAAGTTGATTATAAACAGGGCGAGCGTAAGCAAGTGCAATTTGAATTAGCTAAAGCTCAAAATTTTATGCCAGGCGATTATAAGATTGAAATTTATAATAATGGCTTTAAGATTGGAGAAGCAGTTCGGAGTCTTAAGAAAGGCGGTTTATTCAGTTAATTTTAATTACAAAACTCTTCCTTAATAAAAAAGGTTTTAGTATTTAAACACTAAAACCTTTTTCGCTTTTGCTCCCCTTCAGGACTTGAACCTGAGCATAAAATTATTGGCCGATATATTGAATGATACTGATCATGTATTTTTAAAATGGGTGTTAGGTAAAATCGCAAACTGGAAAAACGTGATTGAACATAAAAATTTAATACATATTCATGGAACCGCAGACAGGCTTTTTCTCTTTAAATATGTAAAATGTGGTATCTCTGTTAAAGATGGCGGTCACTTTATGACCGTAAATAAGGCTAAGGAGTTAAGTGCAATAATCAGGCAATTACTATAAATAATTAAACTAACATCCAACTTATGCTGGCAGGATTAGGAACGGACTTAACGGAAGTTGAACGCATAGCCGAAAAAATAAATAAAAGATCCGGTTTCAGGGAGATGGTGTTTTCAAAAACAGAAATAGCTTATTGTGAATCAAAAACCAATAAGTTTGAGCATTATGCCGCACGTTTTGCTGCTAAGGAAGCTTTTTTTAAAGCGCTTGGGACCGGCTGGCTTGAAGGAACGCATTTTAATGAAGTTGAAATAACAAACGACGAGTCAGGGAAACCTGCCTTGGTTTTACTGGGCGAAACCAAAAAAACGCTTTCTGCATGGGGGATAAGTAAAATTTTGGTTTCTTTGTCGCATCTTAAAACAATTGCTTCGGCAGTTGTAATCATAGAAAAATAATATGAGTTTACCGGGAACAGAATCTGCATCAACAGATAAAGCAAACATATTACAGGAACAAAAACTGCAGGAATTACTGCTTTATCTTAGTATACACTCACCTTTTTACCGGGAACTATTTGCCAAACATCAGGTTGATATAGCTGCAATTAAAAAGTTTGCAGATCTGCCTGCCCTGCCAACTACCAGTAAAGAGGATCTGCAGCAACACAATAATAATTTTTTATGTGTAGACCCTGATAAGATCATCGAATACACATCCACATCAGGAACATTAGGCAGTCCGGTTACCATTGCGCTTACCGAAAATGATTTGAACCGTTTAACAACTAATGAATATAATTCTTTTGTATGCGCAGATGGTAACGCGGCGGATACATACCAGTTAATGCTTACACTCGACAGGCAATTTATGGCGGGTATCGCTTATTACTCCGGATTGCGTAAGCTGGGTGCCGGCATCATCCGCTTAGGGCCCGGAGTACCTTCCCTGCAATGGGAAACTATACAGCGGCTTAAACCTACGGCCATTGTAGCTGTTCCATCTTTTATACTCAAGCTTATTAAATTCGCGAAGGATAATCACATTGATCTAAACAAATCTTCCGTAAAAAAAGCCGTTTGTATTGGCGAAAATATACGTAACACTGATTTCTCTTATAATATACTCGGTAAAAAGATAACTGAAGCCTGGGACATCCGCCTGTATTCAACCTATGCTTCTACTGAAATGC
Source organism: Chitinophagaceae bacterium (assembly GCA_017882215.1). GTDB lineage: Bacteria > Bacteroidota > Bacteroidia > Chitinophagales > Chitinophagaceae > Ginsengibacter. The sequence goes on from JADGPX010000014.1 coordinate 13,708, forward strand.
AAACAGCATTTACAGAATGCAGTGAAGGGCGTGGCGGGCACCTGCAACCCGAATTAGTGATCGTTGAACTGCTGGACGAAAATAACCGGCAGGTAGCATCAAATATGCCCGGCGAGGTAACCATTACAACACTGGGTGTTGAAGGTATGCCATTGCTGCGTTATAAAACGGGAGATATTTGCATGTATTTTGATGAGCCCTGCGCATGCGGCCGCACAAGTTTACGCTTATCCCCCGTTATAGGCCGTAAAAAACAAATGATAAAATTTAAAGGCACTACACTTTATCCGCCCGCCCTGTTTGATTTGCTGAACGAGATGGAGGAGGTACTTGACTTTGTGGTTGATGTATATTCAAATGAAATTGGCATGGATGAAGTATTGCTTCACCTCTTACCTGCAGATGATAGTAAAGCCTGTGATAACCGGATAAGGGCTTATTTACAGGCCCGCTTACGTGTAAGTCCGCATGTTACTTATATCACTGCAGAAGAGATCCAAAAAATGCAGTTCCAGGAAGCCAGCAGGAAAGTGGTTAAATTTATCGACAGAAGGATTTGATCATTTGAATCAGTTTAACATATTCAACTACTCACCCAATCAACCCAATCAACTAAAAACCTATATTTGCGCTTTATAAATAAAAATAATTTTCGTCTATGATACCTGTTGGACAAAACGTCCTTACTTTAGATGATTTCTCTGACATCCTATTTAAGAAAAAAGCAATTACTTTACCTTCGTCCGCTTTAGAAAAGGTTAATGTTAACTTCCGGTTCCTTCAAAAATTTTCATCTAATAAATTAATTTACGGTATAAACACCGGTTTTGGGCCGATGGCACAGTATAAGGTTAGCGAAGAGAATCTTTTACAACTTCAGTATAATCTTATCCGCAGCCACAGTTCGGGCAGCGGGGCGCTTTTGCCTCCTGTTTTGGTGAAGGCGTTAATGATCGCACGTTTAAATAGTTTAATGCAGGCCTATTCGGGCGTGCATACCGATGTAGTGGAATTGCTGAGGGAACTGATAAATAAAAATATTACACCCTGTATTTATGAGCATGGGGGAGTAGGCGCCAGTGGCGACCTGGTACAACTGGCCCATCTGGGCTTAGTATTGATCGGTGAAGGTGAAGTTATATTTGAAGATAAAATACATTCAACGGCTGACTTATTCAACAGCTTGGGTATTAAACCCCTTTCTATATATGTGCGCGAAGGATTAGCTATTTTAAATGGTACATCGGCCATGACAGGTATTGGATTGGTGAATATCATCCAGGCGCAAAAATTATTGGGATGGTCGGCCATGTTTTCGGCTATGACCAATGAAATAGTAGAGGCTTATGATGATCATTACTCGCACGAGCTAAACATCTTAAAGCACCATAAGGGCCAGAACAGGGTTGCTGCTATGCTGCGTGACATTTTGAGTGATAGTAAAATGATCCGTAACCGTTCAGAACATTTATACCATCGGGGCAACCTTGACCAGGAAATTTTTGAAGATAAAGTGCAGGAATATTATTCATTGCGTTGTGTTACCCAGGTTTTGGGGCCGGTTTATGATACGATCATTCAAGCTGAAAAAGTGTTGGTGGATGAATTAAACTCGGTGAATGATAACCCGGTTATCGATCACGTAAATCAAAATATCTTCCATGGCGGAAATTTTCATGGGGATTATGTTTCACTGGAGATGGATAAACTTAAGATAGCCATCACTAAATTATCAATGCTTGCGGAGCGCCAATTGAACTACCTGCTGAACGATAAGCTGAATCAAAAATTTCCACCCTTTGTAAACCTGGGCGTATTAGGATTAAATTTCGGTATGCAGGGAATGCAGTTTACAGCCACATCAACCGTAGCGGAAAATCAAACCCTTTCGTTTCCCATGTATGTGCACAGTATTCCAAACAATAACGACAACCAGGACATTGTAAGTATGGGTTGTAATGCCGCATTGATGACCAAAAAGGTAATTGATAATTCATTTGCAGTGCTGGGTATTCAGGTAATGACCATTTTACAGGCAATTGATTACTTAGGTTGCAAGGACAGGCTGTCGCCGCATACATTAGCTTTGTATACAATGGTGCGGAAAATATTTCCAAAATTTATTGAAGATCAGCCCAGATATAAAGAAATGGAAAAAGTCAGGATTTTCCTGGAAACAACACATCCGGCAATTTCATTCAATGCTTAAAATCTAATAAATGAAGACTGCATTAGTAACCGGCGGTTCGAGAGGAATTGGCAGGGCGATCTGTATCAAACTGGCTGCCATGGGCTATTATGTGTTGGTTAATTATAAAAGTAATATGCAGGAAGCGGAAACAACGCTTTCGCAAATAAGGGAAAACGGCGGTGATGGTGAATTGTTGAAATTTGATGTAGCAGACAGAAGTCAAATAAAACAAACACTTGGCGACTGGATAACAACAAACCCGGAAAAGCATGTTGAAATACTGGTAAACAATGCCGGTATTAAAGATGATAGCCTGATGTTGTGGATGAAAGATGAGCAATGGGATAATGTTATAAAAACCAGCCTCGATGGTTTTTTCTTTGTTACCCGTTTGGTGCTTGATAGTATGTTATTGAAACGATATGGAAGGATTGTCAATATTGTTTCTTTGTCTGGTTTGAAGGGATTGCCTGGCCAAACCAATTACTCGGCAGCCAAAGCAGGAGTTATTGGCGCTACAAAAGCACTGGCACAGGAAGTAGGCCGTAGCGGAATTACAGTAAATGCCGTAGCTCCGGGCTTTATCAAAACCGATATGACAGAAGAACTGGATGAAAAGGAATTAAAAAGAATGATCCCCGTCAATAGGTTCGGGTCAGCCGAAGAAGTAGCACATGCTGTGGCCTTTTTAGCTTCGGGGGAGGCTGCTTATATTACCGGGCAGGTATTATCTGTAAACGGTGGTTTGTATTCATAAGCTCAAAAAGAAACCGCATACAGTTGTTGTAGATCGGCCTAACCATATTTTATTCTATTAAAGTTTTAGTAAGCAATATGTTCCCGGAAGATATTTTATTATTAATACCTCAAAGGCCACCATTTGTAATGGTAGATAAATTGCTGAGTTCTGATGAAAATAGCACGCAAACAGCTTTCCGTGTTAATGAAGAAAATGTTTTGGTAGTGGAGGGTAAGTTTAGTGAAGCTGGTTTAATGGAAAACATTGCCCAAACCGCGGCCGCAAGGGCAGGATATATTGCGATGATGGAAAACAAGCCTGTAGCTGTTGGCTATATTGGTGCTGTTAAAAATCTTGAGATATTTGATCTGCCAAAAATAAACGATGAATTAGTGACCGAAGTAAAGATAGAAAACCAGGTGTTTGATGTAACCGTAATTTCAGGTACGGTAAGGCGTAATGATATAGTAATGGCTCAATGTAAAATGAATATATTTAACAGCAAATAATGTCAGGTGTTTTTATTGTATCGGATAATATTTTATCCCCCATCGGTTTAACTACTTCCAAAAATTTTGGACAGCTTAAAAAAAGTGTTTCGGGTATCCAAAAGCATCATGATACAGCATTATCTGACCAGCCGTTTTATGCTGCCTTGTTTGATCAAAGTGGTTTTATAAAAGACAGCGATCATAAATATACCAGGTTTGAGCAGCTGCTTATGGCCTCCATTAGTGATGCCCTTCAAAACAGCAGCGTAGATGCGGGCGATAAAAAAACAGTGCTGATCATTTCTTCAACCAAAGGAAATATAAGTCTGCTCGAAACAGAAAGTTATAACCCAACCATACAAAAAAGGATTTCCTTGCCGGCTTCAGCCAAATTAGTTGCCGAATATTTTGGTTTCATTAATCAACCCGTTGTGGTGTCCAATGCCTGTATTTCGGGAATAATGGCCATATTAACTGGTATGCGGCTCATACAATCAGGTCAATATGAAAATGCTGTGATTGCCGGGGCCGATGTTATTTCAAAATTTGTTTTATCGGGTTTCCAGTCATTTCAGGCCATCAGCCCCGGGCCATGTAAACCTTTTGATGTAAACAGGGACGGGATAAGCTTAGGCGAAGGAGCTGCCACCATTATCCTGTCTGCTAACCCAAAAAATGCACAGGGAATAAAAGTTATGGGTGGCGCAGTTAGCAATGATGCTAATCATATTTCAGCACCCTCGCGAACAGGTGCGGAACTTTGCCAGGCTATTACAAAAACTCTGGATAATGCGCATCTTTTAGCAACAGATATCGATTTCATATCTGCGCATGGTACAGCAACGATTTATAATGATGAAATGGAAGCAACGGCTATTACATTAGCTAACCTGCAAACCGTTCCGGTAAATAGTTTGAAAGGCTATTACGGACATACTTTAGGAGCTGCCGGTTTAATTGAATCAATTGTTTCTATTCATTCACTAAAAGAAAATCTGGTTATCCCAACTTTAGGATTTAATGAAACGGGCACAACAAACCCATTAAATATTTGTACTGATTTACTGTCCGGTAATTTTACGAATTGCCTGAAAACAGCTTCGGGATTTGGCGGTTGTAATGCCGCTGTTGTTTTTAGTAAACAATAAAATAGTAGAAAATATAATTTAAAAAAACTTGATAGCAGAAAAATATATTACATCCGGTTGCCTCATCAGCAACCATACTGTTTACAAAAACGGGGAACTCCTGTTTGTAAATAAAGATGCTGATGTACCTGGCTTTCTCCTTTCGGTATATAAGCACTTTGATATAAATTATTCCAGGTTTTACAAAATGGATAACCTGAGTAAACTCGGATGGCTCGCTTCCGAAATATTATTGAAAAACAGTTTTCAAAAGGAAAATTACAGGCCTGAAGATATAGGCCTGATCCTTTCCAATGCTAATTCGAGCCTGGATACAGACCAGAAATATATGGCAAGCGTAAAAGATATTCCCAGCCCTTTATTATTCGTTTATACCTTGCCTAATATTGTAACCGGCGAGATCTGTATCCGGAATAATTTTAAAGGCGAAGATGCTTTTTTTGTGTTTGATAGTTTTAATGCAGATTTTATAGAAAATTATGTAAGCAGCCTGCTGGACAATAATATTTTACAGGCTTGTATTTGCGGTTGGGTTGAATTGCTTGGGGATGAATACAAAGCCGCTTTGTTTTTGGTTGAAAAGTTAAAAGGTAATGAAGCGGTCTCTTTTACAAAAGAGCATATGAATAAGATATTTGATGATAAAAAGATTAATTAAATAATGAATTTGGAAGTTTATATTGCTGGCTTAGGAGCCATTACAGCTATAGGTAACAATGTTGCCCAATGCCTTTCCGCATTTAAAAACGAGCAGGCAGGCATGGCCGATATTACTTACCTGGAGACTGTGCATCGTAATAAGATCCCGGTAGCCGAGGTGAAATTGAGTAATAAAGAACTTGCTGCAATGACAGGTGTTTCTTCTGAAATAAGCCGAACCACGCTTTTAAGTTTGATAGCAGCAAGGGAAGCTTTAAGTGATGCAGCAATTGCTGATCTTTCTTCTTTTCGTACGGGTTTTGTTTCTGCCAATACCGTAGGCGGTATGGATAAAAGCGAAGATTTTTTTATTGACTTTGTTGCCGATAACAGCAAAGGTAAATTAAGGAACGTGTTTGGCCACGAGTGCGGAAGTGTAACCGAAGCCGTAGCAGATCAGTTGGGGATCAAAGACTACATGACTACCATTAGCACAGCTTGTTCATCATCTGCCAATGCTATATTTTATGGTGCCCGGTTAATAAAAAACGACATATTAGATGTGGTGATTGCAGGTGGGACGGATGCTTTAACAAAATTTACACTCAACGGCTTTAATACCCTGATGATATTGGATAAAGATTATTGCAAGCCCTTTGATGAAAATAGGCAGGGTTTAAACCTGGGCGAGGGTGCAGGGTATGTTGTACTAGTTTCCGAAAAGGTGGCAAGAACATTAAAAAAACCACTATACTGCAAACTGGGTGGTTATAATAATAGTAATGACGCTTATCACCAAACCGCTTCTTCGCCGGATGGTACCGGCTCATACCTGGCTATGAAGAGAGCTTTGGAAAAAAGCGGTTTAAAGCCGTCGGATATTGATTACATTAATTTGCATGGTACAGGTACGTCAAATAATGATAGCGCAGAGGGTACTGCTGTAAAACGATTATTTAACCCGCATTATCCACCCATGAGTTCTACTAAATCTTTTACAGGCCATACTTTAGGTGCCAGCGGAGGTATTGAAGCTGTCTTTTCTGTTTTGGCAATCAGGCATGGAATTATCTATCCCAATCTGCGTTTTGAAACCCAAATGCAGGAATTTCCATTTGCACCTGAAAAAAGATTTTTAACAGGTCAAACAATTGATCATGTGATGTCAAACTCCTTTGGTTTTGGCGGAAATTGTACATCATTAATATTTTCCAGGATATAAAATGAAGATATATATTCGTTCATCTGCCTGTATATCGCCGCAAAAAACATTCGGCAATTCGAACCTTTTAACAGAGGCTGTTGAATATACTAAAATTCGTTTAAGAGCCATAGATCCCGATTATACGGCATTTATTGATCCTAAATTAATAAGAAGGATGAGCCACATTATTAAGATGGGGGTGGCCGCAGCGCAGGAATGCTTAAATAGGGGCAATATAGAAATGCCCGGCGCAATAATTACAGGCACTGCTTATGGTTGCCTGGAAGATACGGCATCATTTTTAACCAGGATAATTGAACTGCACGAAGAACTGCTTCCTCCTACAGCTTTTATACAATCAACCCACAATACGGTTGCGGCTCAAATTGCTTTGATGCTTAAATGCCACCAGTACAACAATACGTTTGTGCATAAAGGTATCTCATTTGAAAGCGCTTTGCTTGATGCTATAATGCTTTTAAAGGAAAATGAAGCTGATAATATCCTGGTTGGGGGTACAGATGAAATAACGGATGCCAGTTTTACCATTTTAAGCCGGTTAGGTTTATATAAAAGATGGCCGGTTTCAAATTTATCTCTTTTTACAACCAGCTCTAAAGGAACTATCGGCGGCGAGGGTGCGGTGTTTTTTTTATTAACGGATAAACCATCAGCAGATAACCTGGCTGAACTTAGCGGCGTAAAAGCCTTTTATAAACCAAATGATGCAGCAGAAATTGAACAGAAGATCATATCTTTTTTAGCCATGCATGCGCTGCAAATTGATGATATTGATCTGGTAATTACTGGTAAAAATGGCGACTTGAAAAATGATGAGATATACCGCCAATTAAGCCTTTCCCTTTTTAACAATACCGCATTGGCGAATTATAAACATTTGTGTGGAGAGTATCCAACCTCGGCAGCATTTGCTTTGTGGCTGGCTTCGAATATGATAAAAAAAGAGGAAGTTCCGCTTGTGGTTATAGAAAGAAGTGTAAAAAATGCAAATCCCAAAAAGGTACTGATCTATAATCATTACCTGAATAAATATCATTCATTAATGCTGGTTTCGGCCTGCTAACCTCTTTGGAAGTATGCTAAAAGATGCCCTTTTTAAAATCACATTATCGGACCACCAGGAGTGTATCATTAAAGCTACGCTGGAGCTCAATAAAAACAATGAAATATTTATCGGGCACTTCCCCGGTCAGCCAATTTTGCCCGGTGCCTGTATGCTGCAAATAGTAAAAGAAGTTTTAGAAAGCACGTTTAATATACCCTTTCGACTAAAAAAAGCTGATCATATTAAGTTTCTTACATTAATAGATCCCGGGATTCACAACATCCTGCAATTAACACTATCTTACAGCTCAACTGATAACAATAATGTTTATGTTATTGCTAATTTAATTGCCCAAAAAGACATTTGTTTTAAATTTAGGGGATCCTTTATTGCACTATAAATGCCTTTTATTTTGTTCTGTTTTGTACTATATAATCAACCATTGTATTTACATCCACCAGTACTTTACGACCTTCCTTGGGGTCCTGGATTGTTATTCCATATTCCCTTTTGAGTAAAACAATAAGCTCGAGCGAATCAATAGAATCCAAACCTAACCCGTCGCCAAATAAAGGCTCATCATCCTTAATTTTTTCGGGAGTTAAAGGTGTTAGATTCAGGAACTCTATGATTTGTTTTTTTAATTTTTGCTTTAATTCTTGAATTTCCATTTAGCTATATTTACTCAAATAAGTTTTTTTACTTTCAACCCTAAAACTGTTATTACCTGTATGAATACAGTAATAATCAATAAAGGTATAATATTTACCAAAACATCTTTCAGTTTCCCGCCTTCCAGAAACAAACCGTAGTAAGCTTCCAGACACCAATGCAGGGGTGATAATTTCATGACCGTTCTAAACGATTCGGGCATGGCAAAACTGGGTACCATTAAACCGCCTATAGCAGCAAGTATTACAATAGATACCGCACCAAAACCATTAGCCTGCTCCTGTGTTTGTGCAAAAACCCCAATACAAATAGCATAACTTACGGCACACCATCCGCAAATTAACGAAACAAAAACTAAGCCCAATATATCCGCAGGAAGGTTCAGTGCCGGCAAGCCTATGAATGGGAATACCCAGATACCTATCGCAAAAATTACGGCAGCCTGCGCCATGGTAACCACTAAATAGGTAAGTTGTTTTGACAACAACGCAACGAAATAGTTGGTTGGTAAAGTTTTTAACCTCGTAAAACTACCGCTCAGTTTTTCCCGGACAATACTTCCACCCAATGATATTACCACAAAGAACATCGCGAATATGGTCCACGCCGGGACATTATGCTGAGAGGCATTAGGTATGTTCCTTCTGCCATCACGGGAAACCGGAACTTCGTTGATAGCTATTTTGTTATCCATTAGCTCATTTTCCAATTTTATCGGTAAAGGTTTTTCATTAATAGAAAAGTACAGGGTTTTTAATATCTGTTTACTTTCTACCAATTGCAATGCGCTGTATAATCCACCCTGAATAGAGTGCCGGAACGATTCCTGTAAAATAGGCTGATAGTATAAAGTAACCGGCCCCACATTTCCTGAATTTGGATCAACTTTATCTCCCTCCAGGCCAAATGTATTCAATGCCTTGCTTGCTACTATTTTTGCTTTTGCATCTGTTTTTACAGAAAAATCTGCTGGTATAACCATAGCCAAAAGCGCATCCTTGGTATGCATGCTGTCGATGATCAGCTTTTCGCTTTGATCTTTTGAAACCTGCACAAGTTTAAACATGCCTATTTTATCAACAGCCTGTATAAACTCCAGGCTTATTTTTCCTGTATCCCGGTTGCATACTAAAAGAGGTATTTTATTTTTATTAATTAATTGGAAAGTGCTATTCTGAATACTGGTAACAATAAGCACCAGCAAAATAGGCATACCAAACATAAGCGCGATCCCAACCTTATCCCGGGTTAGGATTCGAATGTCCTTAATGATGGTGGCCCAAAGTTTAAACATTATGAATTCCTGTAATTTTTACCTGTTAAATTTAAAAACAAACCTTCCAGGCCATCCTGCCTGTGCTGAGCCAGTAAAGTATTAAGGTCATCATGTGCAATGATCTTTCCTTCATCAATTAAAGCAATTTTCTTGCACAAGCCTTCTGCCTCGCTTAATTGGTGCGAGGTATAGATCAGCGTGGTGCCATTTTTATTCAGCTCTTTCAGGTAGTTAATTATTGCAAACCTGGTTTGTACATCCACACCAACTGTTGGCTCATCCAGGAATAATATTTTGGGATTGTGTACTACACCTATGGCAAGGTTTACCCTGCGTTTCATACCGCCCGAAAACTTTTGTACAGGCGTATCCCTAACTTCCGCCAAACCCAGTATACCTAATAATTCATTGGTTTTGGTTTTGATCTGATGCCTGTTCAGTCCCGACCAGGCCCCAAAAAATTCCAGGTTTTCTGCCGGACTCAGTTCCTGGTAAAAAGATAAATCCTGGGGAATAAATCCAAAAAGTTTATTTATTGATTTATCGTGTTTTTTTATTTCATTTCCCAGCAGTTTGATG
>JADGPX010000160.1 GCA_017882215.1 Chitinophagaceae bacterium
AAAATTAAAAAAAAGATATGAAGGTCGTTTATACAGTATCACCGGACTGAATATGATTGATGATAGATTAAAATATAAACTAAAAATTTGCGATAAGGATAATGGCAAATTCCGCAGCGAATATCTTGACAAAGATGGCAATATTATAAACGACCCCGATCTGGATTATGAATAAAGCTATAGTAAAATAAAAATTTTTTTTACTGCTTTTAGCTTCATAGATTAATTAGCAGAATTATTATGCATGATCATTGTGTTTGTGCAAATAAAACGGATGCGGTTAAAAGGCAAATAATAAAAATAGAATTTTTTTTCATTATTTTTTTAATCAGAATTTATCAAAATTTATTCCCATTGTTTATCTGCGAACTGTAAATATTGCTGCCAGTCGTATAACGTTACATCATGCTTTCCTGCACGAATATGATAACGGATCGTATTGCCAACAGGATGATGCAAAAGCGGCATGTTATCAACATCAATTCCTTTTTTCCCGAACAATGCATACACACGCCCGGCTTCTTTTGCACTTAAAAATTCTCCTTTGGGGTCAGACCAGGTATCGCCTTCTGCACTTGCCACATACAAAGGACGTGGTGCCATTAACGACAATAACATGTGCCCGTCAATTGGCAAAGCATCAGTATTATCTCCATAAGTTTTGTATTTAGATGCAAACCAATGAGGAAATTTTTCGTTGATGATCTTTACTGTTTCTCCATACCATCTTTTAGATAATGTTGCACCGCCTTCGCCGGATTCGTTTGAAACAATCAAAGCAAAACGCTTATCAGATGCAGCAGCCCACAAAGCAGCTTTCCCTAATCTTGAATGCCCAATAATCGCCACTTTATTTGCATTGATATCTTTATCTTTTTGGAAGTAGTCAAGTATCCTGCTTAAGCCGTAAGCCCATGCTCCTATTGCACTCCATTCTTCCGGCTGAATTTTTAAAACATCTTTCAAAGTAGTGCGAATGCCCGTCTTCCAGCCGTCAGGATTATCAGGTTCAAGATCGCCATAATAAGCTGTTGCAACCGCATACCCATGAGCAAGAATTTCTTTCACCTGCCATTGAGAAGCTTCAGCGCCTCTTGAAGAATCTGTTGCCCTGTTGTTTACAGCACCTTTTGATTTTGTTGGAACCCATGTTTGCGAAAGCATTATTCCGGCATCATTCTGAATAGCGTGATTGCCTGAAAAATTATATCCTACAAAAACAGGAACAGGTTTTTTTACATTATTAGGAAAATATAAAAGCACATCTGTATAAACACTTGTATCAGTTGGATGCAAATAAATGCGTACCTGTTTTCTTGTTGCTATCCCTCCTAAAGCATGTTCGTCTTTTTCTAATAAACGATATTTACCAGCAATCTTCTTTACCGGATATTTACCAAATTGATTTTCCTCATACAAATGATAAATGTAAGGACGTTGTATGTTATTCCATTCCTGAGAATTCTTTACCTCTCTGCCATCTTTCATTTTTAAAACATCAGGCAAAGTGTAGGGAGGAACTTTAGATTCGTCTGTGTTTGAAGTATTCGTTTGTGCTATGCCGTTTTGAACAAAACAAGAGCAAATAAGAAGAACAAAAACTATAGTTCTTTTCAAGATCATTACAGATTATTTTAGTTTATACACTTCACTTCCTGCCAATAAAAAACATCCCAAACCATAATCATCAAAGTCAGGCGTATTGGTATAACTCACCGGCTGCCCGTCTTTTGGTTCTTTACCGGTTCCCTGAACATAACCCAAAATTCCATCAGGATGTACTGCATCTTTCACCATTGCATTCCATGCTTTGATCATGATTGGTTTGTATATTTTTTTATCCAGAATACCTTTGTTAAGTCCCCATGCAAAACCATAAGTGAATAACGCTGTACCGGAAGTTTCTTTACCACCAAAATGTGTGGAGTCGTGCAGACTAACATTCCAAAAACCATCGTTGCGTTGAACAGGAATTAGCGCATTTGCCATGTCTTTAAAATCCTGCAAAAATTCATTGTAATGCGGATCAGTTTTTGGTAACAACGAAAGCGTTCTTGCCAGCGCTGCAAACACCCAACCGTTGCCGCGGCTCCAATAACAATCTTGTCCATTCGGTTCTTTGTAGGGTGGAATAAAGTCTTTATCTCTCCACCACAAATGATCGGCAGCGTTATACAAACCTTTGCCACCATGATTATATTTTGCAAAACTGTACAAATCATACATCTTCCTGAAATAACTTGTGTCATTATAGATAACACCCAACCTTGCAAATACAGGCATCGCCATTTGAATGGCATCAATCCAGTTCCAGTCATCTTTTTTATCACTCTTCACCATCCCATCTATCGAAGCTTTAATATCTTTTATCCGCTCAGGTTTATTTTCAATCAAATAAAGATCAATATAAGTTTGACCGCATGTTTGATCATCAGCATTTCTTGTGTTAGCGCTGGTTCTTAAACCCCACTTGTGTTTCTCACTCCAATCCACGGCATAGTCATAATATTTTTTTTGGTGATCAATGCCGTACAATGCCATCAATCCTTCATAATAAACAGCTCTCGTCCAGATGTTGCTTGGGCGCTCACGATTAGTAACAATCGGCTTCCCCGGGTCAGACCATTTATCCATGAAGTATTGATTGGTAAGCCGCATAGGTTCCAGGATTTTCTTTTTAGAAGAAAGTTTTTGTGCATGAATTATTGAGGAAGAAAAAGCAATTAGCAAAACATAAAAGACGGATCTTTTAATCATACGGCATCGAAGTTGAGAAGTGAAATAAACTGCTATGATAACTGAACCATGTAAGTTAATCATCCTGTGGCATCCTGTAAGTTTTTGAATACATTTTTATTTTATTTTGAACCGGGGTTTTGTATTTCAATGGAACTTCACAGGCGTTTCTACTCAATGAAAATTTGTTTGCCGAACAAAGAACTTTTGATAATAATATAAATCTTATCGAAATTTGTTTTAAGGTTGTGCATTAGAATAAGTTTAAGCACTTTATTCTGAGCAAATACAGAATGCTGTACTTGCTTTCATGAATACCTTCTTTTTACTCTATTCACATTAATTCAATCACACAACGGATTAATATATTAAAATGGAATCTATAGATCAATTAGGCATCAATACCGTACGCATACTGGCAGCAGATGCGGTGCAAAAAGCCAACTCTGGCCATCCCGGCACGCCCATGGGGCTTGCACCAATGGGGCATGTGCTTTGGACAAAAATTATGAATTATAATCCCAAGGATCCTGAATGGCCCAATCGTGATCGTTTCATTTTATCATGTGGCCATGCATGTATGTTGCAATACAGTTATTTGTATTTAACCGGTTACGATATCAGCATGGATGATATTAAAAACTTCAGGCAATTGCACAGTAAAACCGCCGGCCATCCTGAATATGGTTTATTAGATGGCATTGAAGTAACTACCGGCCCGCTTGGTCAGGGTTTTGCAAATGGAGTAGGCATGGGCATTGCGCAACAATATATTGCTGCACGGTATAACAAACCGGGTTTTAAATTATTTGATTATTCTATTTATGCTATCTGTAGCGATGGGGATATTATGGAAGGAGTGGCTTCAGAAGCGGCTTCGCTTGCAGGGCATCTTAAATTGGGGCACCTCATTTATTTATACGATGATAACCAGATTACCATTGAAGGAGAAACTTCACTGGCATTTAATGAAGATGTAACCGAGCGGTTCCAGGGTTATGGATGGCATGTACAATCTGTAGCGGATGGAAATGATATAGAGGCGATTGCCGCCGCAATAGAAAATGCAAAAAAAGAAACGCATCGCCCTTCATTAATCAAAGTGCGCACCCACATTGGTTTTGGCAGCCCTAATAAAGTGGATACCGCCGCGGCACATGGTTCTCCTTTAGGAAAAGATGAAGTAAGGTTGGTAAAAGAAAATTTTGGATTTGATCCTGATCAAAGTTTTGTAGTTGCTGATGAAGTATTGAATTTTTACCGGGAAAAAGGTAAAGCAGGAATACAAAAAGAAAATGAATGGAATGATTTGTATAAAAAATACAAAGAAAAATATCCTGCTGAAGCTGCGGAATATGAATTGTTCAGAAGTGGAAAATTACCCGAAGGATGGAAAGATCATCTGCCTGTTTTTAAAACCGATGCAAAAGGATTAGCGACAAGAAAAGCTTCCGGGAAAACGCTGAATGCTATCGCTGCAAAATTACCCATGTTGATTGGGGGTTCTGCTGATTTATCTCCTTCAACTGATACCAATTTAAATGATTTTGAATCGTTCACCAATGAAAATCATAGTGGAAGAAATTTTCATTTTGGTATTCGTGAACACGCTATGGGAGCGGTTTTAAATGGTATGGCAGTTACCAAAGGCATTATTCCTTATGGCGCTACCTTTCTTATTTTTTCAGATTATATGCGGCCACCCATTCGTCTTGCTGCGATCATGAAAATCCGCCCGATTTTTATTTATACTCATGACAGTATTGGACTTGGTGAGGATGGAACCACGCATCAGCCGGTTGAGCAATTGATTGGTTTAAGATCTGTTCCCAATGCAATGGTTATTCGCCCTGCGGATGCCAATGAAACTGTGCAGGCGTGGCGTGTGGCGCTCGAACATTCAGGTGGTCCCGTTGCATTAATTCTTACGCGACAGGAGTTACCAATAATTGACCAGGATAAATATGCAAAAGCATCCGAACTTGAAAAGGGAGCATATATTTTATCTGATTGTGATGGTGAACCACAACTTATTTTGATGGGAACAGGAAGTGAAGTACATCTTTTATTGGAAGCGCAGGAAAAATTAAAAGCGGAATCTATTCATGCACGTGTTGTAAGTTTTCCAAGTTGGGAATTATTTGATAAGCAAAACGAAGAATACAAACAAAAAGTTTTCCCGAAAAATGTTCGTAAAAGATTGGCTGTAGAAGCCGGTTCGCCAATAGGATGGCACAAATATGTGACCGATGAAGGAGATGTAATTGGAGTAACCAAATTCGGTGAATCTGCACCCGGAGATGTAGTAATGAAAGAATATGGGTTTTCTTTGGAAAATGTAATTGCAAAAGCAAAAGCATTATTGAAGTAAAAAAAAATTGATACTGAATTTAAATAGCGAAATATGAAAAAAATACTAATTGCATTGGATTATAATCCCTCTGCACAAAAGATTGCGGAAACCGGTTATGCATTAGCAAAGTCTATGAATGCCCGGGTGATTTTATTGCATGTAGTATCCGATGCTGCTTACTATTCTTCACTCAACTATTCACCAATAATGGGATTTGACAGTTTCAGTAATTTAGATATACTTCAAACAGACATTGTTGAAGAATTAAAGAAAGGAGCACAGGAATACCTGGATAAATCAAAACAACATTTGGGAGATGAAACCATTCAAACAGTTATCAAAGATGGCGATTTTGGAAAAAGCATTTTAGATGCCGCAACAGAAATGAATGTGGATATAATTGTGATGGGCACTCACAGCCAGCGCGGGTTAGATAAAATTTTAATGGGAAGTGTAGCGGAAAAGGTTTTGCATCATAGTTCTATACCGTTATTTATTATTCCTACTAAAAACCTTGAAGAAAAATAATCTACCAGTGTTGTGAATTCACAAAAGTAGCGGAGGTATGAAAACAATATAATTTTTTGTAACCTTTTTGATGGAATATTACTCAAAGAAACGTTGCCTGTTTGGTGGATGGATGTTTGAAAAATAGCCGGTAATTTTTTTAATTTTTTTTTATGGAAGATTATCCCAACGAAGAACATATTGTACAAATTCTGGAAACGGAAAATGTTACTCATAATGTAAAACGATTTAAGCTAAGCAAACCGGATTCATATAAATTTAAACCCGGGCAGGCTACGGATATAGTCATTAATCTTCCGGCATGGAAAGAAGAGAGAAGACCTTTTACTTTTACCAGTCTCAACGATTGGGACAATCTGGAATTTACCATTAAAATTTATGATGATCATAATGGCGTTACCAATGAATTAGGAAAACTGCGTGCCGGTGATGAATTGATTTTGCATGATGTTTTTGGCGCAATTAATTATGAAGGTGAAGGTGTTTTTATTGCAGGAGGCGCGGGGGTTACACCATTCATCGCCATTTTCAGGCAATTGCAAAAAGACGGAAAACTTGGTAATAATAAATTGATATTTTCCAACAAAACATCAAAAGATATTATCCTTAAAGATGAGTTTGAAAATATGTTGGGTAAAAATTTTATCAATACGCTCACCGATGAGAAAACGCTTCAATACGATAATAGAAAAATAGATGAAAATTATCTTAAAGAAAAAATAAAAGATTTATCAAAGTATTTTTACATCTGCGGCCCCGATCCTATGATAGAAAGTATCAGCGAAGCTCTTAAAAAATTAGGAGTTGATAAAAGTAAAATTGTAGTTGAACAATTTTAATAACGTTTATTTTAGTTCCTTCCGAAATGGGTATGAGCCATATTAAAAATAAAAAAGCATTAATTACAGGTGGTGCATCGGGCATTGGAAAATTGATGGGAAAACTATTGCTGCAAAAGGGTTTGCACACGCTTGTTATTTGGGATGTGAACGAAAATTTATTACACTCCACTACAAACGAATTAACACAACAGGGGTTCAAAGTATTGCCTTACGTTGTTGATGTAATGGATACCAATGCTGTGATTGCTGCGGCTCAACAGGTAAAAAAAGATGCAGGAAAGATTGACATTTTAATAAACAATGCAGGTATTGTTGTGGGCAAATCTTTTGCAGAGCATTCGCATAATGATATAGACAGAACGATGATCATTAACAGCAGTGCATTGATGCATATTACCAAAGAATTTTT
>JADGPX010000015.1 GCA_017882215.1 Chitinophagaceae bacterium
GACTTCGAAACTTCATTGCTGCTTCAGGGTCGATTTAAAACCTTGGAAAAATGACTAGAAATTGGAAAATACTTTAGAATCAATTTGGAAGGATATACCTGGATATGAAGGTTATTATCAAATAAATACATTGGGTAATGTAAAGCGTAAGTGTAGAGAAAAAGAGAAGAAGGAAACATAGTCCTGTTCTCATTGGAAAAATCTTGAGGACTCGGATTAATAATTTTGGATATGTAGAGATAAGGCTCTCAAAAGATGGTAGAACCTCTACTAAATTTATACACAAACTTCTTGGACAATCTTTTATTCCAAATACAGAAAATAAGCCTCAAATTAATCACAAGAATGGTATAAAGCATGATAACCGATT
The DNA here is from genome assembly GCA_017882215.1 of Chitinophagaceae bacterium. Lineage (GTDB taxonomy): Bacteria > Bacteroidota > Bacteroidia > Chitinophagales > Chitinophagaceae > Ginsengibacter. The sequence goes on from JADGPX010000015.1 coordinate 371, forward strand.
AGAGAACCTTGAGTGGGTTACAAATTCAGAAAATATGATCCATGCGTATAGAACTGGACTTTTAAAGAAGGTTTTAAAACCTGTTATTGACAATTGCTCTAATACAGAATATAAAAGTGCAAGAGAGGCTTCAAAACTCCATGGAATAAATTATTTTACTCTTAAGAATTACCTCAATGGCTCAAGATCAAACCCTACATGTTTACAATACAAGCAAGCAGCATAATACATTCGGATTTTTATTTCTTACCATTAAAATGATTGTCTACTAATTTTAGCCGTTCCATTTGCCTTTTAGATTCATAGGCAGTATAGTATTTACTTGTTACCAATGATGAGCTGTGAGAAGCCATTGCTGCTGCATCTTCTATACTAAGTTGTTCAGCCGTTTGATCTAGATTAAGATGTTTTAGAGAATAGAAATCTTCCTGAATTCCTAGTTTCTTTTTTACATGTAAGTTCCATCTTTTTGTTATTTGAAATGATTGTATAGGAATTCTGCCTGGTAATAAATCTTTGGAAAAAATATAATCATCTTCTCCTGCAGTTGCAATAGATTCTATCCAAAAATTTAATGCAATAGTTTTAATAGGTCTTAATACTTCCTTGTAAACATTCCCTTTTTTAATAGTGATAACGAAAGTTTGTTTTTCAAGATCAATATCTTTTCTTTTTAATTTCATCATCTCTGTAAGCCTTGCACCTGAATGAAAAAATATATTGGTAAATAACCAAAATCTGTAATGATGAATCTGCAAGTTCTCATTTATTCTTTGTCTACTTTCTATAGATAGAACTTTCCTTAATTTTTGTACTCCTTTCTTTTTTGAAATATCTTTGAGAGGATTATAATCCACGGCTTCTAACTCAACAAGCTCTTTATAAATCATCATTAGATAACTTCTTAGTTTATTATACCTATGTATACTTTCTCCATTTGTTGTCTCAATATAAAATAACAGATTCTTAATATGCTTTCTGCTAATCTCACAGATTCTAAGATTGGTATAATTTAACTTCTCAGCTGCAGTAGCAATAAAACTAAGAGTGCTTCTTAAATCTCTCTTTGTTGAAGGAGCGGCATTAATTCTTTTTTCTGCTAACCTAAGTGCCAATATGAAAGTAGTGGTTGGAGGGATTTCATAAATGTTTAATGAATCGAAAGACAGTGCATCTTTATTTAAAAAACTATCTTTTTGGTCTAATCTTATACATTCATTCTCCAGGATCCTTTTTGTTTCAGCAATTCTTTGTTCCCAAATATTGATATGGTTCATTCCCTTAATGACTATGAGCTTGTTCCTTTTGCCATTGCCTGTAGAAATAAGTTTGGAAGGATACCACCTATAGTAAATAAACCAATCTTTTTTTAGTGATGCTTTGGAAGTTTGCCAATTCTTAGGATTTACTTTTAGTTCTGTCCTGTAGCTATTATCAGGTAATAAAATCATGTTTACTGCTTAAAGTGTTAACGATTTTGTTAACTGTAAGCCCATATAACATGAAAATAAGGATAATAAAAAAAAGCCCAAATCCTTAATAGTAAAAGATTTGAGCTTAGTATCGAGGAGCAGACTTGAACTGCCGACCTTCGGGTTATGAATCCGATGCTCTAACCAGCTGAGCTACCTCGACAATTGGGCTGCAAAGATAATGCATTGAATAAATGTGGCAAGAGATAAAGTGCTCTAAGTATTTGTTCTTCCGGGATATTCCTCTAAAGCTTTTTGCAGGCAATCCATTGCGGCATTAATTGAATCTACATTAAGAACATAGGCTAATCTTACTTCATTTTTGCCTAAACCTTTAGTTCCGTAAAAGCCACTTGCAGGAGCAAGCATTACAGTTTTATTATTGTAAGAAAAACTTTCTAATAACCATTGGCAGAAAACATCAGCATCATCAACCGGCAATCTTGCCATCGCATAAAATGCGCCACCAGGGTTTGGGCAAAACACATCGGGAATAGCATTTAATCTTTTTACAATTGTATCTCTTCTTAATTGATACTCTTTTTTTGTTTTTTCAAAATAATTTGCAGGAAGATCTACTGCAGCTTCACCTAAAATTTGGGCAAATGATGGAGGACTTAATCTCGCCTGGGCAAATTTCATAACTGTTTGCAGCACTTCTTTATTTTTTGTAACCAGCGCACCAATTCTTCCCCCGCAGGCGCTGTATCTTTTGCTGATCGTGTCCATCAATACAACATGATCATCAACTCCTGTTAAATACATGGCACTGAAATGTTCTCCGTCGTAACAAAATTCACGGTACGCTTCATCAGCAAATAAAAATAAATTATGCTTTATGATGATCTCTTTAAGCGTTTCCATTTCCTGTTTACTGTATAAATAACCCGTTGGATTATTGGGATTGCAAATAACAATCGCTTTTGTTTTTGGCGTAATACCTTTTTCAAAATCTTCTATAGGCGGTAGTGCAAAACCTGTTTCAATTTTTGAAGTTATAGGTTTTACAATTACATCAGCAGCTACTGCAAATCCATTATAATTTGCATAAAAAGGTTCTGGAATTATTACTTCATCTCCGGCATCAAGGCAGCTCATAAAACCAAATAAAATAGCTTCGCTTCCTCCGGTGGTAACTATTATTTGATTGGCATCTATATGTATACCAACCCTGTTATAATACTCAACCAGTTTTTTTCTATAGCTTTCGTTACCCGCACTATGACTGTATTCCAGCACTTTAAAATCTGAATGCCTAACCGCATCAAGTATCTGCGGGGGTGTTTCAATATCCGGCTGACCGATATTTAAATGATACACTTTAGTACCTCTTTTTTTTGCAGCTTCGGCATAGGGCACTAATTTTCTGATAGGAGATGGCGGCATTAATTTGCCACGTTTGCTTACAGATAACATGGAACAAATATACGGGAACACTAAAAAGTATAATTCAAAATGATATTAATTGAATGTAATGTGGGGAAAATTTTACCAAGTACCAATCTATATACAAAATCGTATCAATAAATTTTTACTCTGGCTCGGTTGTTGGCAAAACACAAATAACATTGATGTGCTTTTATATAATTCTTTTATATTTAAGATCAAATAATAAAGCAATTATTTTTTAACACAAAACAAAATACGTATGAAAAGGTTTAAAAAAATTTCTACTGGTTTAAAGAGTTTTTTAGCATTTATTATGCTATGCCTTGTGCAAACAATTGCATTTGCGCAGGATAAAAAAGTTGAGGTAGATATTACTACAGATAAAGGCGGTGGAAACTGGTATGCGCAACCATGGGTTTGGATAGTTGGTGGCGCTGTGTTTTTATTATTGCTGGTGGCTCTTATGCGTGGCAATAGCAATAAGGATTAATTGGTAAATAAGAAATTAAATAATGAATAGCTGCTTAAAGCGGCTATTTTTTTTATAGAGATGTGGTTAATTTTTTAAGGCCAATTGAGTATTCACTTTTGCCAGGAGGTCATTTACATCAAATGGTTTTGCAATAAAATCATTGGCGCCATAATCAGCAATAGTTGCGGCTGCGCTGGGATGCGCAGAGAACATGATAATAGGAATATGTTTGGTATCTTCCTGCGACTTTAGCTGTTTGCAAATTGTTCTTCCATCATTACCTGAAATAAGAACATCTAATAAAATCAGCTCAGGCTTAAACGTTTCAACTTTTTCAAAAGTATTTTCCCATTTAGCCGTTACTTCTACTTCAAAACCTTTCATAGTAAGTAATATTTCCATTACTACTAAAATATCCAGATCATCATCTACAACTAAAATTTTAGGCATATTTTTTATTTTTCAAATACATTGGAATTTTTTTTCAGATTCATTGGAATTGTAAAAGTAAAGTTTGTTTCCATTGTTTCTTCATTTTTCCTGCCCAAAAATTTCTTTCATAAGATAAACGATGATTGCCGGTTTTTTATTTTCTTAATTGCAGATATGGAAATAAAATTTACATGTTCGTAAAAATTATTTCTGAATTTTCTTTTTTAAATTTTCATCAAGGGCTTCTAAAAATTCTTCAGTATATAAATAATGAGCTCCATGTGTTACTTTATTTCCATGAACTGCAATAGCAAGGTCCTTGGTCATTTTTCCGCTTTCAACAGTTTCAATACAAACTTTTTCAAGCGCATTACAAAAATCAATTAAGGACTGGTTGTTATCAAGCTTGCCACGAAATGCCAATCCTCTTGTCCATGCAAAAATAGAAGCGATCGGATTTGTAGATGTGGGTTTTCCTGCCTGGTGTTCTCTGTAGTGGCGGGTTACAGTGCCATGGGCTGCTTCTGCTTCCATTGTTTTTCCATCAGGTGTTATTAAAACAGAAGTCATTAAACCTAAAGAACCAAACCCTTGCGCAATGGTATCACTCTGCACATCACCATCATAGTTTTTACATGCCCAAACAAAATTGCCATTCCATTTTAAAGCGCTCGCTACCATATCATCTATTAGTCTATGTTCGTAAATAATTCCTGCGGCATCAAATTCTTTTTTAAATTCTTTTTCAAATATCTCCTGAAAAATATCTTTAAATCTCCCATCATATTTTTTTAGGATTGTATTTTTTGTTGAAAGATACAATGGCCATTTTTTGCTAAGCGCCATATTAAAACAACTTCTTGCAAAACCCATAATACTTTCATCTGTATTGTACATGCTTAATGCAACGCCATCGCCTTTAAAATTATATACCTCAAAAATTTGTGCAGGGCTGCCATCTTCGGGGGTAAAGGTCATGGTTAATTTTCCTTTGCCTTTTATAACGGCATCGGTTGCACGATATTGATCGCCAAAAGCATGACGTCCTACAATTATGGGTGCTGTCCAGTTAGTTACTAAACGCGGAACATTTTGTATAACAATGGGTTCACGAAATACAGTTCCGTCTAAAATGTTTCTGATTGTGCCATTGGGGCTCTTCCACATTTGCTTCAGGTTAAATTCCTTTACCCTTGCTTCATCAGGAGTGATTGTGGCACATTTAATTCCTACGCCATATTCTTTTATTGCATTCGCAGCATCTATTGTTACCTGGTCATTGGTTTCATCGCGGTATTCTATACCAAGATCAAAATATTTTATGTCAACTTCTACATAAGGAAGTATGAGTTTGTTCTTAATAAATTTCCAGATGATCCTTGTCATTTCATCCCCATCTAATTCCACAACGGGATTTGCTACTTTAATTTTTTCAGCCATTATATTTTAAATTTTTGCAAAGATAGAAATTAACAAGATGCATGCTTCTCTAATTAATACTTTAATTATTATCTTAAAGATGATAAGTAAAATACAGTATCTGAAAAGAAAAAAAATGTTTAACCTCCCTCTCTGAAGGAGAGGGAACGAGGGTGAGGTGTAATAAAAAAATCCTCTCCAATTGGAAAGGATTTAAAATATAATTTGCGAGAACCTGCCTGCCGGCAGGCAGGTTAATAATCTTTATTATATCCACCGCTGCCGCCATTTCCGCCGCTTCTTCCGCCGCCACTACTTCTACCACCGCCACTGCCGTAGCCGCCGCCACTGCTTCTACCACCACCACCGTAACCGCCGCCGCTGCTTCTACCGCCGCCGCCGCCGTAACCGCCGCCGCCGCTTCTACCGCCGCCGCTGTATCCGCCGCCGCCACTCTTTTTGTAGCCACCGCCGCCACTTCCACCGCCTTCTGGACGAGGTTGTGATTCGTTAACGATTAATTTGCGACCTTGTACTTCGCTTTCGTTTAAGGCTGCGATAGCTGCTTTTGAGGCCTCATCGTCTTCCATTTCAACAAAACCGAAACCTTTACTTCTTCCGGTGTTTTTTTCTTTAAGAATTTTTGCACTTGTAACAGTACCATACTGTGTGAATAAATTGCTTAAATCGTCGTCGGTCATTTGCCAACTGAGATTTCCTACGTAAATGTTCATTGTAAAAACTTTTTTAAATTAAATAAAATTATTAATGACTTAGGAGCTACAATGAACTGAAGACACTTGGAAAGGAACGTCAGCCAAAAAGAAACACACTAAATTCATTAATACAACATTAAAGATATACAGATTTATTGCAATTCAGATAAAAAAGATATTTTTATTTTAAAAGTGATTTTTAAACAATAAAAAACCCTTCCAAATATTCAGAAGGGCTGTAAAAAAATTATCTGAAAAATTATTCTGCTGTTACTTCAAAATCAACATCAATTTCCTGTCCTTTACCAAAATCTATCTTTGCTTTATAACTGCCTAATTCTTTTACATCATCTATAATCGTTATACGACGACGGTCAATTTCATAACCTTTTTGCTCCTTAATTGCACGTGCAATTTGAACAGAGGTTACTCTACCGAAGATCTTATTTGTAGTACCGGTTTTTGCACCGATTTTTAATGGAGAAGATTGTAAAACGCTTATTACGCTATTTAGCTCAGCTAATAATTTTTCTTCTTTCTTAGCCATCTGCTTCTGCTTCTCTTCTAACTGTTTGCGGTTAGATGGACTGGCTTCCACAGCGAGCCTGGAAGGAATTAAGTAGTTGCGGGCATAGCCGTTTTTTACATTCACCAGTTCATTAGTGCCACCTAAATTATTTACATCCTGTATTAATATTACCTGCATAGTATTAAATATTTAATGTCATCTCTTTTCCCTTTTCCACTTGTGGAGAAGGTGCCCGTAGGGCGGATGAGGTTATTTTAAAAGATCAGTTACGTACGGCAATATTGCCATTTGACGGGCTTTTTTTACGGCATCACCTACTTTACGCTGAAACTTTAAAGAGTTACCGGTAAGGCGGCGTGGCAATAATTTACCCTGCTCATTCAAAAATTTTTTCAAAAAATCTCCATCCTTATAATCAATATAACGGATGCCCATTTTTTTAAAGCGGCAATATTTTTTTGGACGCTTATCAGCTTTAATTGCTGTAAGATATTTTATCTCGTTTGGTTTTGCCATGATTATACTTCCGCTTTTTCAGTTCTTGAATGTACACCACTTCTCTTTTTTGCATTGTACCCGACGGCGTATTTATCGAGTGCAGTGAACATGTGACGGAGTATTGATTCGTCACGCAGAAGCTGAGTTTTCAGCTTCTCATTGAAGTCGGATGGCGCTGTATATTCCATCACCCAGTATAAACCGGTGGTTTTTTTCTGGATGGAATACGCCAGTGATTTTAGTCCCCATGGGTTTTCGTGCACAACTTCTCCGCCGTTATCAGTAACGAGGGAAGCAAATTTTTTCTGAGCAGAACGGTAGTCCTCTTCAGAAAGCACAGGGGTAAAAATCACCATCAATTCGTAATTCTGCATTTACCTTGTTTTAGTTATAAATAATTTTTTAAATCGGGCAGCAAAGGTAAGGTTTTAATTTAGATTTTGGTAACAGAGAATGGATAAATTGTTCTCTCTCCACTTGTGGAGAGAGTTAGGGTGAGGTAGGGCTTTCGTCATTTAATCTTCCATCAGCATTTGTTCGGGCTATCACAGCAAGTCCGGCACAAAGCCAACGCACTGCCAGGCTAAGCCTGCCGAAGCCTTCACCGGGCTTTCCGTTCTATCCCGCCTACCTAAACCTGATTTTTTTAAATTAATTACTGTCTTTACAAATTCTTCCAGATTCGCCGGACTGATGATTTGTTAGGTTACACTCAGGCGTTATTTTTTCACCACTTCTTCAATCCAGTCACCCATAATTTTTAGCGCTTCGGGTGCAAAAGTTTCTTCGAGCTCTCCGTATTCTTCAAAAGTACATTTTTTACAATGCTGAAATAAATGATTGAGGCCCGGTAATTCAACCGTTTTATATTTTTTTGATGTACTCTTTTTAAGTGCCGCTTCAATTGCCGGTAAATTTATTTTGGGATCAACCTGGATATCTTTTTCACCATTCAGGGCAAGCACAGGTACAGAAAGTTTTTCAAGATATTTTGCCGGATCGTGTATTAAGAAAAATTTCCACCATTTTGAATGAAAGGAACTATATCTATTTTGCAATGACGAAACAACCTGTTCATCCGTCCCTTTAATCAATGCATCCAGCGTTTCAGGTGATTGCTTTTTTTTCCAGTCATAATAAATTTTTGAAACTTCATTTTTATAATCATCTGTATTTACAAAAAAAGTGGCAGCATCAGTGAGGGCATGATGGAGAGCTATAAATTTTTGAATTATAACTTCATTCATGCCGGCATTTTCCATAGGCAACACGTTCTGGTAATCATTAATGGTAGCACCCGGAACTCCTGTACCGGCAAGCATTACAACAAACGCAACGTCTTTATCGCGGGCAGCAACCATTGGCGCTATCATCCCTCCTTCGCTATGGCCAATTAAGCCAATGTGTTTGCTATTCACGTCCTTTCTTGATTGCAGGTATTTAATTCCGGCCTCAACATCTTTGGCAAAATCTTCAGAAGAAGAAGTATCAAAATCCCCGGTCGTTTGTCCCATTCCCCTGTCATCAACTCTTAAAACTGCAATTCCTCTTTTAGTTAAATAATCTGCAATAACAGCAAATGGTTTATGGTCAAAGATATTTTCATCTCTATCCTGTTTTCCGCTTCCGGTAATAAGTAAAACGGCAGTATATTTTTTATTTATAGCTGATTCTTTTGGTGAAAGAAATGGTTTTGTAAATGTTGCGCCATAATGCATTGTATTATCTGTATTAGAATATATCACATCTTTCACATCATAATTAAAAGGAGGCTTTGGTGTTTGTGGCCTCTTCGGTTGTTCAAAAGCCCCATCATTACTGATTTTCGTAATGTTAAGCGCTAATTGCCCCTTGCCCTGATGCCACATTCCTGCAATGGAATCAGCGCTAATAAATTTGCCTTCATAAAATCCTGATATAATTTTTAACCCAATCATTACACTATCATTCTTTATAAGAATATCACTGCAGGGAAGATTCTTTGCATTTTGTGTGGGACTGTCCCATTTGCCCTCTGTTTTTCCGGAGCTGTCTTTGTAGAAATGAAATACTATAGGAATTTGCTGTCCGTTTACTTCAATATTTCCCTGCCAGTTGCCAGTAATATTTTGACAAAAAGAAAACATGTAATTGAAAAGAAGAACAGTTGTAAATAATAATATGCGCATCAAATTTTTTTTATAAAAATACTATACAGAAGAAGATTCAATACAGTAAATATTAATTTTCTAAGATAATGAATTGTTTCTATTTTGCGAGCAGCCAATACACCGGATACCTTAAATGCGCCCGCTCAGAATATGGAGAAGGTTTAAATTTAATTTTTATCCTTTAAAGATATTAATACAAAAGATCAAATTATTATCTTAAATGAGTTTTGCTTTTTAAAAGAAATTCTTGTACTTCGGGTAAATCTCTTTTATAAGACTCAAAGCTCCACTTAATATGGAATTTATTTAAGTATAATTGAAATGAGATAGAATCCAATCCTATTGATTTTCGCCTTTTTATAACATTTTCAGGGTCAATCAACGGCAATAAATAATATTTTTTATTTCGATACTCATAGATGACCTGTGTCCCATAAATTTGATATTTATTTTTTCTTAGGCTTACTCTGTCTTCCAACATTGTTAAGTGATGAGGATTTTCTTTTTTATCCATTACAGCTTTTCTGATTAAAGGAAGATATTTTTCCTGCGTTGCGCTATCGGCATGCTGAATAACAAAAAAAATTGCCTGGCTTTCCATGATTCCAATATCCTTTTTTCCTAACCAACCATATCTGTCAAGGATTGCACTTACTTTTATAGTATTTGTTGAATCTATAGATATTACTTCTTTATTATGCAATTTAAAATTCGTTAGGGTTTCATCGTTCATACTTCCATATCTATACTTCTGATCACTTTCCAAAACAGAATCCAAAATCGGAATTAAGTATTTTAATGAATCTGCAACATGCGATCTAAAAATATCTACAGCTTCTAAAAATTTAAAAGGACTTGTAGCTTCTTTTTTATTTTGCCCACAGGCAGTAAATATTGTCAGTAAAAGCACAATCCAATAATAATTTTTTGAATTGAACTTTTGAGTTTTTAAATTATTGAGGACAAGTTTCAATAGGGTAAATTTTATTTCCAAGATAATGTATTACTTATATTCTGCGAGTAACCGATATACCGGATACCTCAAATGTGCCGACTCATAATATGGCGAATTCTTATAAATAAAATTTAGCTGAGCAGATGCATTTTTTGCAAAATCAGGATCAGCCAGCTTCTTAGCTTCCAGTTTTTGTTTTAGATCGGGATTATTTTTTAAAACTTCTGCAGCAATATCTTCCCAGCGATAATCACTGTAACCTTCTTTTTGTTGCAGGATTGCATCAAAAAAATTCCATGCAAAAAAACTGTCATCACCAGTTGGTTCAAGCATTTCAACAATATATCTGTTTGCGGGTTGGTTCATCGGAATTACATAATCTCCTTTTAAAAATTTTATTTTTTGTTTAGATGAAGAAATTTTTGCATCAGAATTTTTATGATGTTTTTCATAAGGGCGTGGCAAAGATTTATAATCATCAATATGATAAGCTTCAACTTCTATTGTACTATCATTTTTTAATTGAAACATATTTACTTTATTAAGTTTCAACAGATCAATTACTGCCCACCATCCCTGTGGAACAATGTATGCTTCAGGTTTTGTAGCAAAATGTTCTGGTGAAAAAACGTTATAATATTTCACCTGTTTTGTAAAAGGTTTCATGTGATCATAATACATTCTTTGCAGTCCTGTTGCATCGCTTGTTTTAAAAGCCTGCTCATAACCTTTAAAAGTTATCATTGAATATTTTGAAGAATCAGGTACCCAACCAAGCGGAAATATTTTTTCTTTCTCTATATCCTTTATAGCTTTTTTTCTTACAGCAATTAAATCATTAGCTTTTATCGCTGATTGTTCTATTACAGTTTGCATGAATGAATAAGTAGATCTTACCCTGTCTGCAAAAGGTTTCAGCATATGTGTTTCGGGTACAAATCCAATTGTTTGAAATAAAGCAGCATATCCTGATGAATATCTTGGAGGATCATAAAATTGCAGCATACCACTATCAGGTTTTGCTGTTTCAAAATTTACATAAGGCACCATGTCCCAGCCTTTTTTGGTCATGCCTTTGTACAGTTCCGGTTCAAATTTTTCCTTCAGCCAATAGCCAAGATCGGCTCCCAGCTTATCGTATTGAGTTGTAAGCATTGTCATGGTATGCTGGTAATCGGCGCCATCACTTACATGATTATCAATTAAAATATCCGGATTTAGATAATGAAAGATATGTGCAAAAGATCTTGCCTCTTTACTGTCGTTTTTTGTAAAGTCGCGGTTAAGATCAAGATTTTGAGAGTTGCCGCGAAAGCCGTATTCAACAGGTCCGTTTTGATTTGCTCTTGAAAAACTATTTCTGTTCAAACATCCACCAATATTATACACAGGAATAAAAGCCAGCGCAACATTATCAGGCAACTTTATTTTTTGATTTACAATATCTCTTACCAGCATCATACTTGCATCAATACCATCAGGCTCGCCGGGATGAATGCCGTTGTTAATAAGGATAACCACTTTATTTTGCTTATGCCAAACAGCAGGATCAAATTTTCCGTCATTGCTTACCAACACCAAATGCAATGGATAACCTGCATCTGTAGGTCCCAATTCTTTCATTAATATTTTTGATGAAGCTCTATCTAAATTTTTATAGAATTCTATTGCCTGGAAATAAGTGGCAGTCTCCTTACCATTACTTTTTTCAAAAGGAGTTTGCTGTGAAAATGCATAGAATGAAATGAATAAAAATGCAAAGGAATAAAAAACAATTTTCATACAGAATCATTTGCCACAAGCTACAAAGTTTTTTGGTGTATGAATTTTGGTAAATAAAAAAAGCGTCCCGGTTAAAAACGCTTTTTTTCAGAAGAAATAATATTTTATTTAGCTAAAGCATTCACATTTTTTGTGAGCTTACTTTTAAGATTTGCCGCTTTATTTTTATGGATTATTCCACGCTTTGCTAATTTATCTATCATTGATGCTATTAATGGCAGTTTTTCTGATGCGCCTTCTTTTGTATCAATTACTTTTAGATCACGAATTGCGTTACGGGTTGTTTTACCATAATAGCGATTACGCTCTCTGCGTTTAGTTGATTGTCTTACATCTTTTTTGGTAGCTGCGTGATTAGCCATGAAATTTTAATTTTTGGGTGGCGAAGATAGGGATTCTTACTAATAAAAAGTTCTCTATCGCCAATCTTTTTACTACAGTTTAGCGCTTTATAGTCGTTTTTAATGTTACGAAAAACCGATATTTGCACATATTTATGAAAGATTTCTCCTATATCACTAATTCCCATCCGGCGTACATAGAAAATCTGTATGCTGATTTTGTAAAAAATCCCGATAGTGTTAATGCAGATCTTCGTAAATTTTTTGAGGGATTTGATTTTGCCATGTCAAACAAAAACGGGCACGATAAATCTATTAATGAAATTAGGCCACAGGAAATCGGAAATCTGAATAAAGAATTTGGAGTTTATCAATTAATTGAAGCTTATCGAAAAAAAGGTCATCTTCTCTCAAAAACAAACCCGATAAAAGAACGAAAAGACCGACGTGCAAATCTGGACCTAAAATATTTTGGATTGAGTGATGAAGACCTGAATACTGATTTTATTGCCGGGAGATTTATTGGACTTGAGAATGCAAACCTGCAAACTATTTTAGACCGTTTAAAAAAATGTTATTCAGAATCAACAGGGATTGAATATGCTTATGTAAATGATCCGATTCGGGTTGAATGGCTTACTAATGCTATAGAAAATACAATGTCGCAGCCTGTTCCTTTAGAACAAAAAAGAAGGATCCTCCAAAAGCTGAATGAAGGAGTTATATTCGAAAAATTTCTTCACACAAAATATATTGGGCAAAAAAGATTTTCTCTTGAAGGCGGAGAAACCACGATTGCCGCACTGGATGCAATTATAACAACTGCCGCTGATAATAATGTACTGGAAGTTGTAATAGGCATGGCGCACAGAGGCAGATTAAATATTCTGGCAAATATTCTTGGTAAAACATACGAGCAAATATTCACTGAATTTGAAGGAACAACTACGCCTGATACAACCATGGGTACTGGTGATGTAAAATATCATTTAGGATACAGCAGCGAAGTGGAAACAGGCAATGGAAAAAAAGTACATTTAAAATTATGTCCTAATCCTTCACATCTTGAAGCTGTAAACCCTGTGGTTGTGGGCTTTGCAAGAAGTAAAGCAGATGTAATATATGAAAGTGATTACGATAAAATTCTTCCAATATTAATTCATGGCGATGCCTCAGTTGCAGGGCAGGGAGTTGTATACGAGGTTTTGCAAATGAGTAATTTAAGAGGTTATTATACAGGCGGCACAATTCATTTTGTTATCAATAATCAAATCGGTTTTACCACAGATTTTGATGATGCAAGAAGTTCAGATTATTGTACTTCGGTTGCTGCAATGATACAGGCGCCGGTATTTCATGTTAACGGTGATGATGCGGAAGCGGTTGTAAAAGCTTCACAGATAGCAATGCTTTACCGTCAGGAATTTAACAGCGATATTTTTATTGATATGGTTTGTTATCGCCGCTGGGGGCATAGTGAAGGCGATGATCCAAAATTTACCCAGCCCGGTTTGTATGCATTAATTGATAAACATCCAAACCCGAGAGAAGTTTATACAAAATGGCTGATAATGCATGGGGAAGAAGACGCAGCAGATCTTGCCAAAGAAATGGAAAAAAAATTCTGGAGCGATTTGCAGGAACGCTTAGATGAGATAAAACAAAATCCGCTCCCGTACACTTATCAAAAACCGGAGCTATGGTGGCAAAGCCTGAGAAGAGCTGTGGCAAACGATTTTGACTCATCACCTGTAACCGCAATAAGTAAAGACCAGGTTGAAAATTTATTCCATTCTATAATGAAATGGCCCGAAGGATTTAAGCCACTTAAAAAGGTTGAGAAGATTCTACAGGATAAGATCAAATTATTTAATGAACAAAAAAAACTTGACTGGGCTGCGGGAGAATTGCTTAGTTATGCAAGCATTTTAGCAGATAAGAAAAATGTAAGAATGAGCGGGCAGGATGTGCAAAGAGGAACTTTCAGCCATCGTCATGCAGTGTTAAGAGATGAAGTAAATGATAGTTTTTATAACCGGCTAAGCAATGTTGCAAAAGAGCAGGGGAAGTTCAGAATTTATAATTCATTGTTAAGCGAAGCTGCTGTATTGGGTTTTGAGTATGGCTATGCAATGGCAAATCCTAATACATTGGTTTTGTGGGAAGCACAATTTGGAGATTTTGGAAATGGCGGTCAAATTATTATAGACCAGTTTATTGTTGCTTCTGAACAAAAATGGCAACGGATGAATGGAGTTGTTCTTTTATTACCACATGGTTATGAAGGTCAGGGACCGGAACATAGCAGCGCAAGAATGGAAAGATTTTTACAAATGTGTGCCGAGCTGAATATAATAATTGTAAATATTACAACAGCAGCAAATTATTTTCATGCAATGCGCAGGCAATTGGCATGGCCATTTAGGAAACCTTTAATAGTTTTCTCACCAAAAGCAAACTTGCGGCATCCTGGTAGTTTCAGTCATATTGATGAATTTACATCAGGCGGATTTAAAGAATTAATAGATGATAATTTTATAAAGGATCCATCAGCAGTTAAAAAAGTTTTATTCTGCAGCGGCAAAGTTTATTTTGATCTTGCAGAAAAACAACAAAAAGAGAACAGGCAGGATGTTGCCATCATCCGTATGGAGCAAATTTATCCGTTACCATTAAAGCAGTTGGAAGCATTGTATAAAAAATACAACAAAGCAATTTGGTTTTGGGTACAGGAAGAGCCACTGAATATGGGAGCAGCCTCATTTTTATTAATGAATTTAAAAACCATTAATTATGGAGTGATAGGCCGTCAACCAAGCGCTTCCACTGCAACAGGCTATGCAAAAGTGCATGCACAGGAACAGGCTGAAATAATTGAAACTGCTTTTAGTGTATAATAATCCTGTTAAAAAAATAAGGGTGAAAAATATTTCATTAATAATCATAACTCATAACTTCGACAAAAACCCATCATGGCGATAGAAATTAAAGTTCCTTCAGTTGGTGAAAGCATTAATGAAGTAACCCTCATAAAATGGTTAAAGCAAAATGGTGAGTGGGTAGAAAGAGATGAGGTAATTGCAGAGCTGGAAAGTGAAAAAGCTACGTTTGAAATTAATGCCCAGCAGGCAGGTATATTAACAACGGTTGCTAATGAAGGTGATACTTTAAAGATTGGTGATGTTGCCTGCAGGATTGATGATACTGCTGCACGCCCTAAAAAACCAGCAGAACCAAAAGCTGAAAAAAAGCCTGAAGAGAAAAAAGAAAAGTCAAAAAAAGAAGACACACAAAAGCCAGAAGAAAAACAACATTCTTTCCCCCCTTCGGGGGATAGGGGGCTTTCTGATATAAAAGTTACACCTGTTGCAGCAGCAATTTTAGCAGATAAAAAAGTAGATGTAAAAAATATTACGCCAACCGGTTCCAATGGAAAGATCTTAAAGCATGATGTGTTGGATGCTTTGTCTAATCCGGGCAGAAGCATTGGTCAGCCCATGTTTAGCAGGGATGATAAACCGGAGAAGATGAGTAATCTTCGTAAAACAATAAGCAGAAGATTGGTAGAGGCTAAGAACACAACAGCCATGCTTACCACGTTTAATGAAGTAGATATGAGTGCTATAATGGATCTGAGAACTAAGTACAAAGAAGTTTTTAAAACACAACATGGAGCCAATCTTGGATTCATGAGTTTTTTTACAAAAGCTGTTTGTTTCGCTTCGCAGGAATGGCCTACGGTAAATGCAATGATTGATGGAGAAAATATAATTTATCATAATTATTGTGATATTTCTATTGCTGTTTCAGCTCCAAAAGGATTGGTAGTACCTGTAATAAGAAATGCTGAAAGCCTTAGCATGGCTGAAATTGAAAAGAAGGTTGTTGAATTAGCCACTAAAGCAAAAGAAAATAAACTCACTATAGAAGAAATGACGGGGGGAACTTTTACCATAACCAATGGGGGAGTATTTGGATCATTAATGAGTACACCGATAATAAATATTCCACAGTCAGCTATTTTAGGAATGCACAAAATACAGGAGAGACCGGTTGCCATTAACGGGCAGGTAGTAATTAAACCTATGATGTATGTAGCGCTGAGTTATGATCACAGAATTATAGATGGCCGTGAGTCAGTAAGCTTTTTAGTGAGAGTAAAAGAAATGCTCGAAAATCCTGAACAATTGCTTTTTGGAAAAGATCCTGTAAAAGCTTTGCTTGAAATATGAACCTATGATGTATGTGATTTAAATGATGAACATGATAGATGTAGTTTCATATTTTTTAATTAAGCGGTTTGTGGGACACAAACTGCGGCGATTGCCAATGCTTGTGTCCACACAAGCATTTAAAATATGAGCATCTTTAATTCTCATTTAAATTCTGCTGTTACAATTTTAAGATCGTATAATGGTAATGAGCCTTTTCATCTTTTTATAAAAAAATATTTTTCTGCAAATAAAAAATATGGTTCAAAAGACAGAAAGCAGATCACCTCTCTTTGTTACAATTATTTTCGTTTAGGGAATGCAGCCGGTAATATTTCTTTAGAAGATAAAATTTTGCTTGGTACATTTTTATGTGAGAATAAAAAATCAGAGTTTTTGAAAAGTATAAAACCTGATTGGAATAACTTAATAGAAGAATCTGTACAAAAAAAGCTTTCTATTATTTCTTCTCAATTTTCCATTCAAGATATTTTTCCTTATCAAGATGAATTGAGCGAAGGGATTGAAACTGAAAAATTCAGTCTTTCATTTTTAATTCAACCTGATCTATTTTTAAGAATCAGACCTGGAAATAATAAAAGAGTAACAGGAAAGTTAGCAGGCGCCAGACTTACTTATAGATCAATTTCAGAAAGCTGTATTGCATTAGCCAATGCTTCAAAAGTTGATACTGTTATTGAATTAGATAAAGAAGCAGTAGTGCAGGATTATAATTCACAAAGAGTTGGTGATTTTCTCAAATCAGAAATCTCAAATCAGAAATCTCATGTATGGGATTGCTGTGCTGCAAGCGGTGGTAAATCAATTATGGCGTATGATATTAACCCAAATATTGAATTAACTGTAAGCGATAAACGGGAATCTATTCTGGAGAACTTACACAAACGTTTTGCCAAAGCAGGAATAAAAAAATACCATTCTTTTGTTGCTGATCTTTCAAACGATCAGGTCGCTTTCAGCGCCCCGACCGGACTGTACGATTTTATAATTGCAGATGTTCCCTGCACGGGCTCAGGTACATGGGCACGAACTCCCGGGCAATTATTTTATTTTAAAAAGGAAGCAATTGAAAAATATGCTGCGCTGCAAAAGAAAATAATAGAGAATGCAGTGCCGAATGTAAAACCCGGTGGGCATCTTTTATACATAACCTGTTCTGTATTTAAAAAAGAAAATGAAGAAGTAGTTAATTTTATTAAAGAAAAATTCCATCTTAAATTATTAAAGATGGAATTGCTAAAGGGTTATGAAATGCAGGCCAACACTTTGTTTGCTGCCCTCTTTCAAAAATAATTTTTACTTAATTATTTTTTTTGTCACTACTTTTTTATCATCAAAAAATACAGTTACATAATACATTCCTCTTGCATAAGCACCAAATGCAATATTATAAATTTGTGTACCAGCCGACTGATTGTTTGAAGAAGAATATATCTTTTGTCCTGCTGTGTTGTGTATTGTAATAGTTACTTTGGCTGCAGATTTTAATATAACGGAAGGAGCTAATAAATTATTAACCGGGTTCGGTTTAATAATCACTTTATTTTCAGTTACACAGGTTTGTGTATAGTTCACAGACAATGAATCCAAATAAAATGTCGTATCAGTTCCAATGTTTTGTTTTATCCTGTATTGAATGATTCCTGTTGGAATGTTTGCAAGATCATCAGAAAAAGTAAAAGTTTTCACAGTAAAACCATTGCTAAAAGTGCTTGTTCCAACCTGTGTATAATTTGTTTCAGTAGCTAATTTTCTTTCAATGATCAACGGCATGATAGAATCCCCTTTAGCTGTAAGTTGTAATTCTGTTTTACAATTTACAACCGCACCCTGTTGCACATATAATTTCTTCAGGAGATAAACGAATGCTTTTTTCATATCAGGAATTCCATAGCCAACACGATCATCTGGTGCATTGAATTTATTCGCATTACGTTCAATAGCATCAATTATAGTCATGTTATTGAATTCAGGAAATGCCTGCCATAAGCAGGTTATAAGCCCTGCTAAATTGGGTGTTGCAAAAGAAGTTCCATTACCAAAATTTGGCTGATTGTTTAATCCTGCAAAGGCAGTGCCCTGCCCAACTGAGGCAACTGTAGGTTTTATTCTTCCATCACTTGCAGGACCATAGCTGCTAAAACCTGCAACCACGCCGGAAGCGTTTACAGCTCCCACTGTTACAATGCTGTCAGCATCCGCAGGAGTGGCAATATAATGCCATGAGGAGGTTCCATCATTACCTGCAGCTACAACAGATATGATGCCTTTTTTTGCTGCCATCGCATTGGCTCTTGCTATGATGGTGATCTTACCATTCATATCTGCATACGTGTGATTAAAAACGGGATTATCAAAAGTGGAATAGCCAAGCGAAGTTGAAAAAACATCAACTCCGATACTGTCTGCTCTTTCTGCTGCGGCAGCCCAATTCTGTTCTTCTATCGGGTATTCTGATGAAACATCTTCTGTTCTGTATAAATAAAATTTTGCTTTGGGACAACTGCCAACTAATTGTCCCGGCCAGTTAGCAGCAATTATTGAAAAGCAATACATGCCATGAGCATCATCTTCATTTACACTCGTTTCATTTTTTACAAAATCGTAAGTTTCAATAACCTGATTATTATTTCTAACACTATCAAATGCAGTTACAGTAAGATAATCTTTATACCCGGCATCAAACATAGCCATCAGCATTCCTTCTCCTCTAAAACCCTTGTTATGTAAAAACTCTCCTTCATGAATATGTATCTGCGCAAATGAATTTCCATAATTAAAAAAATCAGCAGTTGTTTGTACAACCTGCATACCCGTTGCGGTTTGGGAGATCTCTTCATTAAATTTATTACGGGTATTATTGTTTTCTTTGTTTGATTGCTGTATTCTCATTACAGGATTTGATGAGATAACAAATGGAAAGCTGTTGATCTTTGCCAGCGCTGCAGAATCAGTAGTTTGTATGCAAACTTCATTAAGCCATTTTGATTTATTAAGAATAGTTACATTCCCTGCAAGCTTCACACTATCAAGATATCCTGGTGTTATCGGAAGATCAGTGGAATCAATAGAAATATTTTGTCTTGTTCTTCTTTGAATTGATCTGGCAGATAGATATTGAGAAGGATTATTTATGCTGAAAGGTGTTCCAGCCTTATCCTTAAATCTTATTATATATTTTGAGAATTGTGCTTTGGAATCTTTTGCAAAAAATAAAACAGCAATAAAAAATAGGAGTAGAACTTTCTTCATATCATTAGATTTATAAAGCAAACAATTACTATATCTCAAATTTAAAGATAAATGAACCATTAGTAATTATCTTAATGGTTTTGTGAGTTGGGCAAGTCTCCCCGCCAGCTGGCGGGGGAGATTTATCCGAATGGATTCCTATGGAAGAGGGGCTTTTAATTATGACCGGTCATTGTAAGTTTTACATCATAGCCAAGATAAAATGCCTGCCGGCCCGGTTGCGCTCCCTGGAATTCCCAATGCAAAAAATCCTTGCATATCAAGCCAATATTTTTTGCATATTTTTCTATGCTATAATTTTTTTCTGCATATTGGGTGTTAGGCAACTTTGGGGGGTTGCATCTTTACGAATGTAACGCTCTATGCAGTAAGCCGGACGACCAATATTATCTGTTATCTGCGCATCAATCGAATCTTTAACCTGGTATTTTACAACCGTATCTTTTTGACCAAAATTTATATATACTGTTGAATCTAAATTATAGGTAATGTATTTACCAACCTGCAATGGAAAATAATCGCTTAAAGAAGCTGTGGTGAAAAGTTCGTTTTGTTTATTACAGGCAGTTAGTAAGGTGATTAACAGAAAAGACCAGGCCAAAATATTTCTTCATAGTATTTAATTAGGGGCTATGTTCAGGTGCAATTAAAAGCCAAAAGGCTGCTCTTGTCTTTGGATTATCCCACCACCAATTACATCGTCCTCTTCATAAAAAACCGCACTTTGACCGGGAGCAATGCCTTTTACATCTTCATAAAAACGAACATTTATACCATTTTCGTATGTATGCAGGGTTGATAAAGCGCCTTTATCTTTATAGCGTATTTTGGTGATCACTTCCATTCCGTCAGTTACACCATCATATTTTATCCAGTTGATGCCCGAAACTTTCATTTCATTTTTATTAAGATCATCTTCTTCTCCTAAAACAATAGTATTACTTTCGGGAATAATCTCTGTAACAAATGCAGGTTTACCAAGAGCAATATCCAATCCCTTTCTTTGCCCGATGGTATAAAAAGGATAGCCTTTATGATTACCTAAAATCTTACCGCTTTTATCTACAAAATATCCGTTTCCAACTTTTTCTTCCAACCCTGTAATTTTTCTTTTTAAGAAGCCGCGATAATCATTATCAGGCACAAAGCAGATTTCATAGCTCTCGCTTTTTTTAGCCAGTTCAGGATAGCCAAAATCATTTGCCATTTGCCTTATGGCAGATTTGCGGTAAGTTCCCAAAGGCAATAATGTTCTGCTTAGCAAGTCCTGTTGCAACCCCCACAGCACATAGCTTTGATCTTTGGTTTCATCAATTCCTTTTCTTATAAAATATCTTCCATTTGTATGCTGATGAATTTGTGCATAATGACCTGTTGCAATAAAATCACAGCCCAAAGCGTCAGCTCTTTTTAATAAAGCCCGCCATTTTATATGTGTATTGCACATCACACAAGGGTTGGGAGTACGACCCGCCATGTATTCTTCTACAAAATTGTCAATAACAAAGTCGCCAAACTCATCTCTTATATCTAAAATAAAATGAGGAAATCCATGTTGTACTGCAGCAGCACGGGCATCATTAAAACTATCCAGATTGCAGCAACCGGTTTCCTTTTTTGATGTGCCGCCACTGGTTGCATAATCCCATGTTTTCATGGTAATGCCAATCACCTCATAGCCTTCATGGTGCAGCATAAGCGCTGCAACGGTACTGTCGATACCGCCACTCATTGCCATTAAAACTTTTCCTTTCCTGCTCATAAAAAAATATTCAGCTGCAAAGATAAGTTAATACTCTTTGCCACAAAGCCACCAAGGCAGTAAGTAACACTAAGCTTTTCTTTGTGCAACTTTGAGCCTCTGTGTTTTAGTGGCAATAAATAAATTATAATTGTTTTTTGGGTATCCACCCTTCTGTATTATTCTTTTCACTTATAAAATAAAAATTTTTAAAGGTTGCCAGCACATTTATTTTTTCTCCTGTAGCTAATAATTTTTTTTGAAGTCCTGTGGAGTCCGGTGAAGAAAGTAATGGCTGGGATTTCTTAATTGTCAAACGCTTCAAAGGTTTTATGGCTGAAATTATTGATGAGCCGATAACAAATCCTTTTTTTCCATCCGGTAAAATAACCCTGTAAAAATTTCCTGTACCTGCTTCCGGTCGCATTAATGTAGTTTCTTCAAGCATTGTAAAATTTGTGCCCGCAGTAATTTGATCAGAATAAAACTTAGCATTTTTGCTGCTTCGCATCCATGTATTTAAATTGGTTAATGGCACAGATAATTTTGCAGGCTCTTTATAATCAGCTTTTACAAAATATAAAGGATCAATGGCTCCGCTATTTGTATAAATACCAAAGTGCAAATGCGATGCAGTAAATTTTGCATTACCGGTATTACCTGTTAAACCCAGTATGTCACCACTTTTCACACGTTGGCCTTCTTTTGCAATTTGTGAATCGAGATGAGCATAATACAAACTATAAGAGGCGTTATCAGGTTGCATAAAAATTACTTTACCTCCCAATGCATTTTCATTTACTCTTGTTACAACTCCATTTGCAGATGCCACTGCAGGCGAATGCACCGGTGCAAAAATATCTATGCCTTCATGCTTTCTTTCCCCATTATCACGACCAGTTCCAAAAAAACTTCCAATATTACTTTTTACTTTTGGCGAGACAGGAAATGCCAATGAAGGACCCGCAATGATAGTAAGTGTATATTCTCCTTCTTTCAGCAACTCCGGCTGTATTCTTACAATAAAGGCGCTGTCTTCGGTAACCACATATTCTAATGAGAGATTTATTGTATCTGCTGCCAATAAAAATTTGGGTGTTTTATTTTCAGAAGCAGAATATGATTGCCAGAGGTCAACATACATAGCAAAGTTTTCAACAGGTTTCTTTGTAAGACTGATCTTTAATTTTTGTCCACGCTTTGCCCTGAAACGCAAACCAATTCCATTGGCACGATCATCAGCGAAATATCCTGTTTCGCTGTATGGCAAAGAAATATCTAAAGGATTGCTAAGGGTTATTGCTGCTGTTTTAAGCCAGGCATCGCCAAGTGCGGTTTCTTTTAAGCCTGCATCTTTTATCTTTTTTTCGTACTGCTCATGCGGAGTTTTTTTGCCAAATAAACCTGGTCCCGGAGAAGAGCAGGCATATAGCATTAAAGAAAGTAAACAGAGAAAAAGAAAAGAATTTTTATTTCGCATAGGAATCAATTGTTCAAATTTACATCAGCTATTCTTAAAAGAAATCTAATAAAAGTTTTAAAGCGTCTTATAAATCCAATCCACATCTTTTCCTCATAATCTTTTTAATCTCCCCAAATCATGGTTCAGAATATTTATCTTGCACCCATGCAGCAATACCTTGAACTGTTACAACATATTTTAAAAAACGGAACTGATAAAAGTGATAGAACAGGCACAGGAACACGCAGTGTATTTGGATACCAAATGCGTTTCGATCTTGCCGAAG
>JADGPX010000161.1 GCA_017882215.1 Chitinophagaceae bacterium
TTCTGCAATAATACCATCCATCAATCTTATAAAGCGGTATTTTCATATAAATTTTACAAACATGAAATCTATTTGCCTTATTTCAGTCTCAATTATTATTTTTTCCTGCAATCAAACACCCGTAAACGAAAAAACCGTTTTTGTAAACGATACTACTCATGTACAGGATACTGTAATATTTGTAAAGGATTCTACAATGGCTGCTTCCTTTGCTGATAGCCTGCCCAACGGCGCATATCAGGGGATGTATCCATGTAAAGGATGTGAAGGAATTCAGCAAACAATATTATTTACACCGGATAAAAAATACAGGCTGGAAGAACTGGCATGGGGAAAATCAGCAGTGCCAAAAAAAACCGAAGGGATATGGGAAAGAAAAGATGGAAGGATATGGATGTATCAACCCGGCAGAGCGCCAATGAAATTCTTTTTAAGAAAAGACAGCCTCTTCACTGACTCATTGCAATATGCACTTATTAAACGGGAGCTTGCAACGCTTAATCCATCATGGAAACAAAAACAAAATGGAGGAATAGATTTTATTGGTGTGGGAAACGAGCCTTTCTGGAACCTGGAAATAGATAATGAGAAAATGATTCTTTTTAAATTGGCTGACTGGAAAAAACCGGTTATTGTTCCGGTAGAAAAACCAACTGTAACAAAAGACAGCACCTTGTACAACCTTTCATCAGAGGGTAGCCCGTTACGCATAACAGTTTATCCGCAGTTTTGCAGCGACGGCATGAGCGATTTTTTATATCAATATAAAGTTGTGGTAAGTTTTAAGGGCAGTACTTATAAAGGCTGCGGTGTAATGCTTGGAAATTTTGTAGAAGCAAAATAGTGGCATTATTTTTTATACCATAATTAAAAATTTAAACTATGCAATGGCTTGGCAGAAGAGAAAGCAGCAATGTAGATGACCGACGCGGTGTTAGTGGCGGCGGCATTGCTACAGGCGGTGGTATTATTGGCGTTATATTTTTACTGGCAAAATTTTTACTTGGAGGCGGAAATACTTCTGATCTGCAACAGGTTTTCCCCCAAGGTCAGCAACAGGAAATGACCACAGAACAAAAAGCTGCCGAAGATGAAAGAGCCCGTTTCGTAAAAGTTGTTTTGGCAGATACGGAAGATGTATGGGATAAAATATTTGGTGATATGAACAGGGAGTATACAAAGCCAACGCTGGTTTTATTCAACGGAAGTACAGATGCTGAAGGTTGCGGAGGCGCAAGTTCTCAAACAGGTCCTTTTTATTGCCCTGCAGATCATAAGGTTTATATTGATCTTTCTTTTGCAGAAGAATTAAAAAACAGGTTCGGAGCATCAGGAGATTTTGCTATGGCTTATGTGGTTGCACACGAGGTTGGGCATCATGTACAATATCTTTTGGGGGTGTCAGATAAAATGGAAAAGAAGCGAAGCTTGGTAAGCGAAACGGAGTACAATAAATATTCAATAAAGATGGAGTTACAGGCGGATTTTTATGCAGGCGTATGGGCGCATTATGACGAAAAAATGAAAAATGTAATTGTACAAAAAGATATTGAAGAGGCATTAAATGCAGCAGCAGCAATCGGCGATGACCGCATTACAAAGGGCAAGGTTTCCCCTGATGCATTTACACATGGCACCTCTGCACAAAGAATGTATTGGTTTAAAAAAGGCTACGAAACAGGCGATATAAAACAGGGCGATACTTTTGAAGGAGAGTTTTAGAAATTTTAGCAACAACATTAAAGCGCTCTTTATCACAACAAAAAAGCTTTCCGTTAAGAAAGCTTAATAAATTAAATCAATTGCGAATAAATTAGCGACCTGGAGTATATCGTACCTGGTTGCCTCTTTCATCTGTATATACAGTTCTATTATTTCCGCCAATATTCAAAATTAATTCAAATAACGATGGATTATTGGGGCGCTCAATTCTTGTTACCCGGTAATTGGTTGTGTGATATCTTGACGTTATTCTTTTGTCATAATCACTTGAAAGATTTTTCCTATCCCATTCTACCCGGCTATAGATATTTTTTCCCCTATTATCATAATAGTCATCTACATTCCGGTTATTAGTTTTGTCATTATATGTTGCATGCCATTGGCCATTTCTTTGAGACCATTGGGCATTTCCTGCATTGGGATGTGCTCTAGTAAAAGCATCCTGTACAGATTTCGGAGTGTTCTGGTTTCTAATCTGCCTGTTGGGCTGAGCGAATAAAACAGCGCCGGACAATACCAGAAATAAAGAAAAGAATGTTTTTTTCATAAAAATAATTTTGTTGTAAAGAATAATAAAGAATAATAAAGAACAATAAGTAAGCCAAGAAACAAATACCATAAGATCTATCGTATTATTAACGCATGTGTTTTATATTTCATATCAGCTTTATTAATCTTTATTGCTTCTTAAAAGGATGAATTAGATATGCTGCACAAGTATGCGATGCAACGGCGTTTAATAGATGCAATAGCCAAAAAATAATTCCACTCATTCATAAACATAGCGAAGGAAAACTTATTTTGATACGTCTAAAATAAAAATAGCTTTTGAACGAAGAGGAATTGATATAACATCTACTGCAAAGGGGTGAAACTGCTTTCCGGCTGCTGGTAGAATTGTACCTCAATAAAAATTTTAATACGAGAATTTAATTACCATCCGATTTTTTTCCTGAATCATTTTCGCCGCCAGTATCATCCTGTGCAGCTCTGCTGGCTTCATTAGGATGATCCTGTTCTTTTGAAGGTGCTGGATTTTTTTTTGGCTGGTTTACCGTTTTTTCATTTTGCTCATCATAACCCGCATTGGTTGCAGAGCCTTTCTTATCTCCCTTTTGCGCCTTACGGCTTTCGTAATATTTTTTAGATCTTGAATTCATGATAGATATTTTAGGTAATGCCTTATTAAAGATTGTGCCAAGGTATCATTTATGTGTAAAAAACAGGTACAATTTTTGACATCTGGTAAAAAAACTTTAATCATGAAAAGTTCACGCAAACAGGAAAATAAACAAAGCAAACAAGGGCATAGCAATAAACCTATTCCCGAAATAAGAGATAATATGGATGCCCGGCATAATAAAGAGGATAATAAAAATAATCCCGACATTTTTTCCAAAAAACAGGGAAATAAAGAACCGAAAAAATAAAACTTAGTGGTTTGGGGGTTCTGTAGTCTCTTCTGATACTTTTACCTCGTCAGCTTCAGTTGCCGGTGGTGTGATATTTTTTGTAGTAAGCTGAAACTTTGTATTCAGGCTTATTTCATACACATTATTCTTGATTATTTTTTTTGTGTTCTCATCTTCAAGCAGCACTTCAGCAAGGTTCATTGCTAATGGAGAACCGCTGATAACATTGCTCACACGCCCGTTGGTAAGCTGAATAGTAAACTTATAACCCGCTTTTCTGCCTGTACCTGCTCTTTCAAAATCAACACGGTTTAATGTCAATACCTGGTCTTCTGCAGCCGATTTTTTTAAATGGATGTTGATAAAAGGCAAATATTTTTTCCAGATGTGATTGTACATAACTATTATAAAATGTTGATGTGAATTAGGGAGGGCATGTAAAGATGAGATTTTTACAGCATATGGACAACTATTGTTACAAAACTGGCATAGTATTATGTGCTCTTATTCTAAATTTTTTTATATGCCAGGCACAGATAAAAATAACCGACAACAAAATAATAATGAAGATAAACGGGATAGCCAAAACGATGCGAAAAGTATAACCGAAGCGCTTAAGCAGGCAGAAAAGGATATAAAAAAAGATCCCGCTCTCACTAATAAACGTGACCCCCGTGCCGATCTTGATGAAGGAGAACTTGCAAGACTTGAGGGGGAAGAATAAAAAAAATCTTTAAGCCGTACCCTTTAGTATCATTAAAAGCCAATGGCTGCCAAAACAGAAATTAGCTTATATTTATATACGCTCAATCATTAATTTTTTTGAAAAACAAATACCTTAAATACACGCTTAAAGCACTTGTCGTACTGTTGAGCGTTTTTGTTATCTTATACATAATAGTATTTGCCTATGTATCTGCCAATAAGAAAAAAATTATAAAACAGGTTACAGATGAGATCGGTAAAAAGCTTAACGGTAATGTTTTTATCGGTAATGTTGAATTAAGTTTTTTCAGCCATTTTCCAAAAGTATCTGTGGCGCTTCACAATGTAATGATCACTGACACGATGTATGCTCAGCATCATCATCCTTTTTTCCATGGAGAGGATGTGTTTGTGAATGTGAGCGTGATGAACATGATAAGCAAAAAATCTTTTATTAATGGCTTCAGGATTGATAAAGGAAGTTTTTATTTATATACTGATACAAGCGGCTACACAAACAAATATCTTTTTAATCCTAAAAAGGATCCTGCTAAAGGCGCTGAAAATAATAATGAAAGAAACGAATTAAAAAATATTGTTCTCAATGATGTAAGAATTACCGATGATGATAAACAAAAAAATAAATTGTTTGATATCCAGGTAAACGATCTTGATCTTGACCTTGAGGATAAAGATTCAACCGTGTTTTTGTTTTCAGCAAAAGCCAATATGCTTATACACAGTCTTGCTTTCAAACTGCAAAGAGGAAGCTTTGTAAAAGAAAAAACATTCCGCGGAAATTTTGATCTGCGGTATGATAAAAAATTAAAGCAGATACAGCTGGACAGTGTTGATATAAACCTGGCAGATTATCCATTTAATATCACTGCAAGGTTTGATATGGCAGGCGATAACAGGCAGTTTAGTCTTAAGGTGTATACAAAAGATATTCAGTACAGTTTTGCAAAATCTTTATTAACCCATAAAATTGACAGCGCCTTATCCATTGGCGATGTAGAGAAACCCCTTGATGTTGATGCAAGTTTAACCGGACCGCTAAAAGGTGGCGGCCTATTGATATTTGTAAATTTCACAACAAAAGACACACATCTCACTACACCGTTTCTTGATTTTGACAATGCAACCTTCAAAGGTTTTTTTACCAATGAAGTAGTTGCCGGCTTACCAAGACAAGACCCTAACTCTAAGATCGTGCTGACAGATTTTTCCGCCACATGGCATGATCTTCCTGTAACTTCTGATAAAATTGAGGTGGTTAATTTGGTGGTTCCTGTGGTTACCTGCAACCTTCAATCACACTTTCTGCTAACAACATTAAACGATATAATCGGCAGTAATGCTTTACAATTAAGATCAGGCGACGGCACAGCAAATATCGGTTACAAAGGACCCATTAAAAAAAACACCACCACCAATTCATTTATAAACGGATTTATTTCTTTTAAAAATGGTTCTGTGCTGTATGCACCAAGAGATGTGGAATTGAAAAATGTGAATGGACGAATTGTATTTAAAAATTCAAATGTATTTGTTGAGAACCTGCAGTGTGATGTGCTGAATAATAAAGTGGTTATGCAAGGCAGGGCACTCAACCTGTTAACCCTTATTGATGCAGAGCCTAACAAGGTAAATATTGACTGGAATATTTATTCGCCTTCATTGAATTTGGGCGCTTTTACTTTCTTATTAAAAGCAAGAAAAAAAATTATTGCAGAGAGTAACACAAAACATAAGCTGATAAAAACGGCAAACAAAATTGACCAGGTGCTGGAACAGGGAAGCCTTACAGTGAATTTAAAAGCCGGGCATCTTATTTATAAAAAGTTTGAAGCCACAAATGCTTTAGCCAACGTTTCACTGCTGCAGGACCGCTATGTAATTAATAATGTAAGCATGGAGCATGCCGGCGGACGAATGGAGTTGTCAGGTTCTCTCATTGCGCAGGCAGCAAACAGGCACCAGGCTAAAGTTAATGTGACATTGCAGAATGTTGATGTAAGTAAAACACTGGAGGCATTCAATAATTTCGGGCAGGATGGTATAACATCACAGGTGATCACAGGCAAGCTAACTGCAAAAATTGACGCATCCATGGCAATAGATGATGAAGGAAAGGTTTATCCCGGCAGCCTTGAAAGCATTGTAGATTTTTCGCTAAAGGATGGCGCACTCAATAATTATGAACCTGTAAAAAAACTGCAGAACTTTTTATTTAAGAACAGGGATTTTGAGAACATCCGCTTTGCAGAATTGAAAGACCGCTTTGAAATAAAGAACCAGGAAGTAAAGATCAACCGCATGGAAATACAGTCCAGCGTAATGTCAATGTTTGTGGAAGGAGTATTTAATAAAAAGGGAACAACCGACATAAGCATACAGGTGCCGCTCAGCAACATTCATAAACGTGGCGCAGATTTTAATCCCGAGAATATTGGCACAGATAAAAAAGCCGGGAGTAGCATACATCTCCGCGGCCGCCCAGGGCCTGATGGCAATATTAAATTCAAGCTCGACCTGTTTTATAAATTTAAAAAGGAGAAAGAAAAAGCGCTGGAGTGAAGGAGTAAGTGAAAATTTTATTTTTCATTTAGAACTACGTAAGAAATCTCAAAAGTAATAAATTCTAAAAGGTTTATTTTAGCATCAAAATTTTAAATGACACAGTATGAGCAGGTCATAGAAGTAATGAAGCGAAACGGTGGTTTTGCCACTTTAGGATATTTAAATAATTCTGTTGATGTATCGGAGTGGATAACGAAAACACCTTTTGCAACCATAAGAAGAATAGTTCAGGATGGAAGATTCTTCTTCAAAATTAAACCGGGGCTTTGGGCTTTAAAAAGTTTCAAAGAGGAAGTGTTATTAAAATTTAATATTGCCGACAAGAAAAATATAGAAACCATAGAAGAATTCAACCACTCTTATTATCAGGGATTATTATCGGAGATTGGAAATTTAAAAGGCTTAA
>JADGPX010000162.1 GCA_017882215.1 Chitinophagaceae bacterium
TATGTATCTGTTGAGTTAGCAAAACTTCCAATTAGATCTGTAGAAATAACATCACAATACTTACGCAAAGTTACCTTATACGTTGTCCAATAAGAATTAGCAGGAACATCACCTCCGCAAATTTTAATAGTAAGCACATCTACTTTAGATGACAGGGGATAACCCGCAAATAATCCTGAAATGCTAAGAGAATCTAATGCTTTACCTGCAGGAATAACTATAGTAGCCGGTGCATTATATTGAATCCCTGCTACAGCTGTAGGAGAAGAATAACATAGGTTTATAGTTCTGTCTTTATCAGATACTGTAGTAATACCTATTGGTATTTTAAAAGGTGTATTATCACTTTTTATATAATAGATTGCATTTGCTGTATCAGCAGCAGTTCTTACATTAAACTTAACATAAGACGGAGGTGTAACAACCTTATCAATAACTAAATTATTTTTTTTACACGAAATAAAGCATCCGGCAATCAAAAGGGCCGAAATGGGTATATTAAAAATATGTTTATTCATTTTATTTTTTTTATAATGTTATGCAAGGGGTTAAGGGTTTTGATCAGCTGGTGTAAGACTTGTATTATTATCCAATTCTCTTTGAGGAATTCTCATTAAAAATCTAGGATCTGCCGGACTTGTAGTATACACACCCGGATCATAACTAGGAGCGCCATGATTACCAGTACCTGTAGGACGGTTAAGCCCTTGATTTAAGCGCTTGATATCCATTAATGAAAATCCTTCGCCCCATAATTCAATTCTTCTTTGCAGTAAAATTTCATTTAATAAACTTGCTCCGCTAAATGATGCAGCGCTATATGCCGGGTTCCTTGTTTTAATTAATGTTTCCAATACTGTACGGGCATTAGCATCTTGCCCTTGGCGGTTTAATGCTTCAGCTTCTATTAAATACATTTCTGCTGCACGCATATACAGGTAATCGGCTGCCCAGCTTCCTGCAGTTGGAACCTGGTGTTTTTTCTGATTATAGCCGGGATCTGATGAGGAAGTTAAATTTGTTGAAGTAGGTGTTGTAAAAACGGTTTTTCTTACATCTCCTGTAGGAATCAGGTCATACAATGCTTTGGTTATTTTCTTTTGACCTCCTAATGCTGCATATCCGCCTGTACGGATATCCATATGCGAAAAAAATGAAGCATAAATAGTAGCTTGTGACGCCGGAATTAATGAACCCCAAATCCACTCTGAAGTGCCTATTGTAGAAAAAGAGCTAAAGGCTGGATACTGTGCAGCTGTCAATAATGCATAACCCTGTCTTGCCTTATTAGCATAGGTTGCAGCTGTAGGCCAATCTTCCATCAATAGAGCCACTCTGGCACGAAAGCCTTGTATTACACTAACGTCTATGTCAGTTTTTGCAGCCCTGGTTTTGCCGGTAAGCAGGGGTTCAGCTTGTGTGAGGTCAGCAATTATACGGGTATAAACATCCTGAACAGTTCCCCTGGGCTTGCCACCTATGGTATCTACTGTGTATATAGGAACACCAGGTTTGGTCTCATTCCCTTTATAGGTTTGCTGGAAATAGTTGATTAGATAAAAATAAGCATATGCACGCAAGCCTAATGCCTGTCCTTTTATGCTTTCTTTTTGAGCCTGGGTAGCATCAAGAACAAGGTCTACACCATTAATAAGTTTATTAGCCTGTTTAATAACATCATAATATAAATACCATGCATTATCTGATTGGGATCCATTTACTTTACTTCCCCATGCGGTTAAATTATAATCCGCATTAAACCAGCCATAACCGGCAGTATGTACAACCATATCATTTCCCATCAAATCAGATTGAAGATCATATGCCTTTTGTCCAAAATTGTCATGGCCGGTACTGGCACCTATTCCAAAGGCAAACAATTCTTTTGTAATGCCTTGAAGGGCAGCAGTAAAGGGGCCAACCTGTGTAGAGATTTGCTCTTGGGTTACCGCGTTACTAGGTTTAGTTTCCAAATAATCCTTCTTACATCCTGCAATTACTATTAGTAAAGCAAGGATAGTGTATAAAAATATTTTTTTCATTTTTCTATTTTTTATTTATTGTAAATTAACGCTTAATCCAACAGTAACAGTTCTAACCGGGGTATATGTAGCATCAGATGTTCCATTAAAATCCCTTTGTATATCACTTCCTTTTTTAGCTGTAAATAACCAGGCATTATCAATATTTGCATGCATGGTCAATTTTCCTAAATGAAGGTGTTCTGCAGTTTTTTGAGTTAAGGAATAGCTTAAGGTTACATTTTTGATATTTAAATAAGAGGCATCTACCAGCCATCTTGAAGATGCGCCATCCTGGCCGGAAATAGCATTTTGTAATCTTGGAACGATAGTTACATCTCCGGGTTTTTGCCATCTTTGCAATATATCAGTGCTCCAAGCAATGCCTGGAGAACCACGATGCATTATAGAAGCATAATTAGCATCATAAAATTTACCACCATAAGCAAAAGTTAGGAAAATTGAAAGATTGAATCCTTTATAATCAAAAGAGTTCTGAAAGCCACCTCTAAATTTAGGTAAGGCAGATCCACCAACATAGTATTTGGTTGCTGAATTATATACATTAGTTGTAACTCTTTCCCCTGTTGCTTTTCCTGAAGCATCTAAAACATCCCTGTAATATAAGGCATCGCCATTAGCTGCATCTACACCTGCATATTCCTGGAGGAAAAAATCATAAATACTATGTCCGGCTAATAATTTTTTTGTACCTAATGTAATTCCAGTTACCTTTTGAACATCTGGAAGCTTTGTAATCTCATTTTTTTCGTGAAATAAATTGGTTGTAATATTCCAATTGAAATTTCTTGATCTTATAGGACTATAAGACAGTTGTAATTCAATACCCGTATTTTTCATGGTTCCTATATTTTGCCAAACACTGGCATAACCTGTTGAAGTAGGAAGCGGAACATCAAATAGCAAATTACTTGACCTTTTATCATACCAGTCAAAGGTTCCCGTAACACGATTATTAAGGAATCCAAAATCTACCCCAAAATCTAAAATTGCATTTTTCTCCCATGAAATATCCGGGCTTGCAGGTCTGATAGGGGGATTGTAGGTACCGATTCCGCTGGCGTAATAATAAGATCTATAAAGGTCATTAGGAATAGATTGATTACCCTGCTCTCCATAGGAGCCTCTTAAATTTAAATCAGTAAGCCAGTCTATATTCTCCATAAAATTTTCCTTCTTTACTTTCCAACTTGCGCCAACTGAATAAAAGTTACCCCAACGTACTGCATCGCGAAATTTGGATGACCCATCAGTTCTGTAAGTTGCTGAGAGGTGGTATTTTTGATTATAATCATAATACAAACCACCGAAATAACTTTCTATTGTTTGGTCGGTTTGATAAGAGCTTGGGTTTGAGAAAACCGAAGTTCCATTATCTAATTCTGACTGACCTGGAAAAAAGAATCCTTGTGAATTAGCAGAAAGATAATTATATTGATACTTATAATTTTCATGCCCTGCCAAAGCCCGAATATTATGTTTATCCAAATTTTTTATAAATGTTAATACCTCGTTGCCTGTTATAGACAGTTGTCTATCAAAAGTTTTAGTGGAACGTCCGCCAGTTCCGGGACCAGCAGTTGGGGCTGCATCGCCATATTGATTGTTTTGATATTCGGTAATATTATTAGTTAGATAGTTTACAGATAAAGTTGCTTTAAGAGCAAGCTCTTTAGTGAATTTAATTTCAGCATATGGATTTGCATTACCGTTAAAAATATATCTTGAACGATCGTCCAGATTCAATGAACCTAATAAGTTAGATCTTCCTGCATAAGGGCGGGTGCCCATTTGAGCAGGTGTACCCCAATCCAATTGATGTTGTCCGGCGGAATCAACAAAAGCGCCAGTAAGTAGGTTATGTTGATAAACAGGATAGATTGGTCCCATTTCTCTTGAATAATAAAATGGATTGGTAGTAGCTGTACCACCACTTGGCACATCGTCTCTTTTTGATACACCACCGTCTATATTAATTCCGGCATTAAGCCAGTTAGTTGCTGCTACATTTACGTTTAATCGAAGGTTATAACGTTTATATCCTGAAAATCTAAGTATACCGTCTTCATTTAAATACCCTGCAGATAAATAATAATCTGCTTTATCTGACGCTCCGGATACACTAACGTTAGCCTCTGTACGCGGGGCTGTTCTGAACAAAGCATCAGCCCATGATTCATTCCATAATAATTGGGCATTAGGATTTAATTTTCCCGTAGTTGGATCAACCAGTTGGTTACCTGGAACATTATATGCATTGTAAACCAAGCCGCTAGGACCGGTGAGTACATTAGAAGCATTAATACCAGCTGTAGCCGAGGGTTGGCCTAGGCCTATTTTATAAGAGTTTCTATAGGCTTCCCACATCAACTCATAATATTGTTTTGAATCAACGCGGTCATATTCAGGAATACCACGACTTTGGAAACCCTGATATACATTTGCTGTAACTGCGGCCCTTCCTTGTTTCCCTTTTTTGGTAGTGATCATTATCACCCCATTTGCTGCTCTGGAACCATACAATGCTGAAGCCGCTGCATCTTTTAAAACAGTAATAGATTCTATATCACTTGTAGAAATAGACGATATTGAACCATCATATGGTGCTCCATTTAATACATATAAAGGAGAACTGCTAATACTTACAGAACCAACACCACGAATTAGAATACCGGCATCAGTACCTGGGGCACCACCACCATTGGTTGCGCTAAGCCCGGGAACCATACCCTCTAAAGCATGGGTAACAGAAGTCACTCTTTGTTTTTCGATTTGCGCTGCAGTAACAGTGTTTTCAGACCCTGTGAATGCAGATTTTTTAATTGTACCATAAGGCACATTAATTACGACTTCTTCTAAATTATTAGCCCGTACAGCCAGAGCAACATTTATAGTTCCTCCTGTAATAGCGGTTTCCTGGGTTACCATATTAACTGATGAAATAACCAATGTTCTTGCATTTACGGGAACACTTAAACTAAAATTACCATCTGCATTAGTTTCTGTGCCAATTCGGGTTCCTTTTACTAAAACAGAAACTCCCTGTATTCCCTGGCCATTCTCATCAGTTACTTTACCGGTAATGGTACGGTTTTGAGCTTGTGTATTTATCAGCAAAAAAAATAATGCTGATAAGGTTAAGAAAAATTTTCTCATGTGCATTTTTGATTTTTTGATTTATTATTTAAAAATTTGGATTATTTAATATCAGATAATTAATGACAACATTACTTTGAACAATGCTGCGTACTATCTGATTTTGTGTAATAAAATATTGATTGTTATTCGTATCAAAGAAAGCATTGTTTAAAATTGCAGTATACCTATATGTAATAATTAAATAGTTTTGGAAACGACAAATATAATTGAGATATATAGAATTACAAAAATTTATTTTACCTGGGTTTCTGCTCTATTACTTTTTGATCCGATAAGTAATAATGTCGGCAATAAAATAAGGTTGGTTAAAGTAGCAACCAATAACGTTAATGAAGTGAGCCAGCCCAATGCCTGTGTACCTCCGAAGCCACTAAAACAAAAAATTATAAAGCCGGCAATTAAAACCATTGAGGTATATAAAATACTTAAACCGGTATGCTTAATTGTTTCACTAACAGTTTTAATAACATTATTATTATGTTGCGGAAGCTCCTGTTTATAATTTACCAAAAACCTTATGGTAACATCAATTGCTATTCCTAAGGCTACGCTAAAGATCAATACTGTTGAGGGTTTTAGCCGTATACCGATCCAGCCCATAATACCTGCTGTAACAATCAAGGGAATTACATTGGGGATAAGAGAACAGAAAAGAATTCTTATCGATTTGAAGAGATAGAACATGCATAATGCAATTAATAAAAATGCCCAAAGTATGCTTTGCTTTAATCCATCCACAATAAATTTACTGCCTTCTAAAAAAGTAATGCTGCTGCCTGTTAGTATCACATTATATTTTGCAGTATCAAAAAGTTGATTAGCTCTTGCCTTTACACCATTTAAAATCTCAGGCAATTTTTTAGTGCCCACATCTGCCATATTAATGCTAACTCTTGTGCTTTGTTTGGCTGTATCTATAAAGCTTGTTAGAAGTTTAGAAAGATCATTTTTATGTTGCGAATCACTTGCTGCAGGTTTTATATAATCCGCAAGAAAAACAAGCTCTTCATTTGTGGGTAATCTATAACTTGTTGTATCCTGTTCATAAAAAGCCTGTGTCACAAACTTTAAACCTTCTGCAATAGAAAGCGGACGAGCCATTTCGCTTTGCGCAGAAATATATTGAGAAAGAGAATCTATTTTTTCAAGAACAGGCAATGCTCTTGCGCCTGCAAGACCATAACGCTTTTTTGTATCTATCACAATTTCCAAAGGCATAACACCTTTAAAATTCTTTTCAAAAAATTTCAGGTCGGTGTAGATCTTATCTGTTTTTGGCAGGTCCTCTACCATAAATGCTTCGGAACGTAATTTAAGAACACCTATTACTGAGAAAATGAGAATTACTAACGTTGCTCCATACACAATTTTTTTATGATGAAGAACCCATTGCTCAATGTTAAGTAATAACGAGGTTAACCAGCGATTGTCTAAATATTTTATTTGCGATTTTGTTGGTGCTTGTAAATAACTTAATACTGCAGGTAATAATATAAAAGAGATAACAAAGATCATCATGATGCTGATGCCGGCAACCGCACCAAACTCTTTTAAGACAGCGCTTTTGGTAAGAGAAAAAACTGCAAAACCAATTGCTGCTGATAAGTTACA
>JADGPX010000016.1 GCA_017882215.1 Chitinophagaceae bacterium
GGTACAGGTGGGGGTACACTTGGCTTTATTTTGTTTCTTTTTTATCAAACATTATGGCTAATTTGAAAAAACCAATTTACTATAAGATGAAATTCATAATGCAACTAATTAAATAAAAAAATTATATGGACAAAACTACTATCATCATTACCATAGCTATACTGTAATTATTTTGGACCATATTCATAATTGATTTTGGTAATAATCCCCAGCTCAATTGATCTTGCCTTTATAATGGGACTTTGGGTGTTTAATGTAAAGTTTTTCTAATCTTCTTTTCAGGCTCCAGTATTTATCATTGTGTTTATCCAAATAGCTGCTAATACAAAACCGCCATCATATTTACTAATTAAGTTGCATCCATTTATAAAAAGTCAATTGTTTTGTTTCGTGAATAGAAACAAACACTTCTTTCAATGATCTGCTTAACTGTTTTTCTACATCATTGAGTGTGTCAAATATTCTGTTGTTAAAATGTTTTGTCCGGATATGTTTCCAAATCATTTCAACAGGGTTTAACTCAGGAGAATAAGGCGGTAAAAACCAGACAATGATGTTTTGTGGTAATCGTAGTTGTTTAGTTGTATGCCATCCTGCTTTATCCATACAAAGTATTATTCTGTAATGGGGGTACTGCTTTGATAATTTGTCCATATAATATTGCATGGCATTGGTATCTGCCTGGGGTAATATCAATGAAAATGATTCTCCTGTTTGGGGACATACGCTGTTAAATGCATAAATAAACTCTCGTACGAGTTGCTGTTTTACAGCGGGGCGCAGTCCTCTTTGGAACCAACATTTTTGAATATTATTTATCCTGCCAAAACGACCCTCATCTTCAAAGAATAATTTTAAAGGATGACAGGCTAAGTTATGGCTGAATGATCGCTGAGCGGCTTCCAGATTGTTCTTGAGTTTTTTTTAAAGTCGTCCTGTGCTGCTTTGTCTTTGTGAGGATGCTCTGGCCTGGGTGATTGTTTTACCCATCCATTGCGCTTAAACAAATCCCACAAATAATCATCTGAAACTGATTTACCAACCCGTTGCTCTATGTGTTTTTTTATATCCTTTGCCTGAAGGATCAGTCCCTGACTGGCTTTATCACCCAATGATCTCATCATTGCCCTTTCTTCCTCAATGCTTAATAAAGCCCTTAAACGTCCGCCTTTTTGTTTTAATCCAACACCCCCGGCTCCATGAGCATTAAATGACTGGACCAACTTATAAATAGTATGAACAGACTGTTGGGTAATATCTGCCAAAAAAGAAGCATCTACATTATAGGCTGCAACCATATATAAGCATTGCC
The DNA here is from genome assembly GCA_017882215.1 of Chitinophagaceae bacterium. Lineage (GTDB taxonomy): Bacteria > Bacteroidota > Bacteroidia > Chitinophagales > Chitinophagaceae > Ginsengibacter. The sequence continues at coordinate 1,313 of JADGPX010000016.1, forward strand.
AGCGCTTAAATTCTTTTATCGTTTTTGCATTTTTAAAATGAACAGCAATTTGCTTTATTGTCAGCTTGCTGTTTAGTTGTAATGTCTTCATGATGTTTTTATCATAAAGATACTAAATTATATTGGTATATTAGATAGCGGTTTAGTATAAGCTGACCCACACCACAAAAGAATCATTTTTATATTAAACCACAGACCTTGTGGGTTTTTATTTTAAAAAAATAAAAAGCTGTTTCAATTGTTTTATATAAAACTTTCATTGTCTTTATTTAATCAGCAATAAAATAAGATGTATCTAACCCAACAACTTTTAAACCATTTCAAAACAGGCGTTATAATTGCAAATTATCTTCCATAATCATCCTGCAACCGTACGATGTCTTCTTCATCACTGGGGTGATTCTTATCTGTATGTTGCCATATTTCAGCAATTATTCCCCACGTATCTAAACCTATTAATCTGTGGCGCTCTCCTTTCTTTAATTTAATAATCGAATCAGGACTATATTTTTTCATTTCATTTTCTTCGTCTGTTTCACTTGTCACTATTCCCACATCTCCGTCAACTACTTTCCATAATTCAGCTCTACGAAGATGATATTGCCAGCTTAATCTTTTACCTGGTTCTACAACTAATATTTTAGGACTCAATTTATTGCCTGTGAATAAATCTCTTTGGTTTAGGTCAGAAAAATATTCTTTTATAAACGCTTCCGATTGGTTTTCGTTTATCACAAAAAAACCACCCCACGGTCGTTCAACATCTTTATTAATAATATTGAATTTATTCTCTAACAAAATTTTTTCGATTGTTTCGAAAACTGTATTTCTGTTTATTTCAGAAGGAAAAGATAATTTCATTTAGTATAATAATAGTAGATAAGCATTTACCGGCCCATATAAACCATAAGGATTTGTACATCGCTTGGGTTTACCCCACTAATCCGACTAGCCTGTCCTAAAGTTTGTGGCCTAATTTTATTAAACTTTTGTCTGGCCTCGGCAGAGAGAGAAATAATTTTATCATAATTAAAACTTTCTGGTATAACCTGTTCTTCAAGAGTACTCATTCTGCCTACAAGTTCTTTTTCCTTTTGAATGTAAACATCATATTTCAATTGAATTTCAGCCTGCTCCAGGGTTTCAAGATGATAATTTTTTAAATAGGAATTTAAAAGGGGACTGACTTTCATCATATCAGCCAAACCTATAGAAGGCCTTAATATTAATTGAGAAGCCTTTTGTTTTTTATCTAAAGAGGCCGAATTTATTTTCTCTAAATATGGATTTATTTCATTGGTGTCAAAAATAAAATCGTTTAATATCTTTTTTATTTTGGAAACATCATCTACTTTATTTTTTACATGTTCTATTCTTTCCTGAGACGCCAACCCTATTCGATAGCTTTTTTCGGTTAACCTGATATCAGCATTATCCTGACGTAATAGTGTTCTAAATTCTGCCCTGCTGGTAAACATTCTGTATGGTTCATCGGTGCCTTTATTTATAAGGTCATCTATTAAAACTCCAATATATGCTTCATTTCTTTTTAGAATAACCGGCTCAAGATCATTTATTTTTTGGTGAGCATTAATTCCTGCCATTAATCCCTGACACGCAGCTTCTTCATAACCTGTAGTACCATTTATTTGTCCGGCGAAGAATAGGTTTTTAATCAACTTAGTTTCAAGTGTTGGCCGTAATTGAGTGGGAGGAAAATAATCATATTCAATAGCATAGCCTGGACGAAACATTTTGCAGTTCTCAAACCCAACAATTTCTCTAAGTGCTTGAAACTGAATGATTTCTGGCAATGAAGATGAAAATCCGTTAATATATATTTCTATCGTGTTCCAGCCCTCTGGTTCTATAAACAATTGATGACGTTCTCTTTCCGAAAATCTGGTAATTTTATCTTCTATACTTGGGCAATATCGGGGTCCAATCCCCTGAATTCGACCCTGGAACATCGGACTTTTATTAAATCCGGTTTCAAGAACAGTATGAACTTTTTTATTAGTATAAGCTATCCAACAGTTTTTTTGTTTAGAGGGTTTAATGGTGTTAGTAAAGGAAAATCCCTTTATTTCTTTATCACCTTCCTGTATTTCTAATTTTGAATAGTCTAAGGTTCTTCCGTCTATTCTAGGAGGTGTTCCGGTTTTCAAGCGATTGCTTTCGAAACCCCACTCTTGTAATTGTTCTGTTATACCAGTAGAATTCTTTTCAGAAACTCTTCCTCCCGCCATTTGTTTTTCGCCAATGTGAATTAGTCCGTTTAAAAAGGTTCCATTAGTTAAAATCACCGATTTTCCCCGGATTTCATGTCCTAATCTGGTTTTAACCCCCTTTACTTTATTACCTGTTTTTATTAAACCGCTTACCATATCCTGATAAAAATCAATATTGGGATTCAGTTCTAATACTTGCCTCCATTTTAGAGAAAAAAGGGTTCGATCATTTTGTGCTCTAGGGCTCCACATTGCTGGACCCTTGCTTTTGTTCAACATTCTAAATTGAATCATTGTCTCATCAGTAACAATTCCACTATATCCACCCATCGCATCTATTTCTCTGATTATCTGTCCTTTAGCTATTCCCCCCATTGCCGGGTTGCAACTCATCTGGGCTATTGTTTGCATATTCATCGTAATCAATAAGACCTTGGAACCAAGATTAGCCGCAGCTGCAGCGGCTTCACAACCTGCATGACCCGCGCCAACAACAATTATATCATATTCTGGAAACATGGCGCAAAGGTATTTTGTTCTGATGGCTAGTTTTCAAACTTTTTCAAAAACGCTATTTCTTTTTTAACCTCACTGATGTTTCTGCCACTATTGATCAGTTCAAATTCAAACGCCGAGTAGTTTTCTATCATATCAAGGTATGGCCTGTTTTCTATGATGAATGCTTGCTGCTTTTCAGAGCTAATCATTTCCGATAATTCAATCTTATCTATTTTTTCAAGCAATTTACGACAGGGGGCATAAAGAGTCTTTTTGTATAATTCTTCAAAATATCTCTTTGCCGCCAAAACATCCAACCGGTTTCCCCTGTCTTTATTTCGTTGAAATTGTTCTACTCTTATGTTCGTAAAATTCCAACATAATTTGAGTTCTGCTTCATTCGAAGAATCAAAATAGGTAACCGGTATAATATGGTCAAATTGCCAGTTTTTGGCAAAATCACCCCAACCTATCCCTTTTTCAAATTGTGCCTCAAACCATTTTCGCAAGTTTTCAATATCTAATCCAAAATAAGGGGCATAAAGGACACAGATATTTTTCTCAAGAACATATCTTCTTAAAGCTATTTGCCATTTTCGTTTCTCCCGGAATTTTAATAGCGCCGGTGTAACTTCGGTTTTAGCTGACCATCTTTTTCTTGTCATGTTATTGAAAATTTACCCAAAGATACGGTTTCACGGGATATTGTTTCATGCTGAAACAGTGTCCCGTGAAACGTTACTTAAATTGCAGTAGGTAAAACTTTTCTCTTTCCGCCATTTTCTTTTTTTCCTCTCTTTTTTTTTCCTTATATCCGCATAGATGTAAACAACCATGAATAATAACCCTTGCAAGTTCATTTTGATACGATGTTGAAAGTGATTTTGAGTTTTCTTTAACCCGATCAACGCTAATGTATATTTCACCCGAAATTTTTTGCAGAATTTTGTAAATTGGAAAGGTTAATGTATCTGTATAATAATCGTGATTTAAGAATTTTCGATTCAATTTAAGTAAATAACTATCACTACAAAAAATAATATCTACATTTTCTATGTTTTTTTTTTCCTGATTAAAAATTAAAAAAAGGTAATCTTTCAGCTTTTTTCTTTTAATTAAGTATGATTTAATTTCTAAATCGTAAAAATGTATGGTACCCAATGGCTTAATTTTTAAACTCGAAAATATAGAAGTTAGTAACGAAATATATTTATACCGACATGTTAAAAAAATTATCAGAAATACAAACGGGGAAATATGTACGGATTAATTCTTTTATAAAGAATGATATTTTTCTAAAACTTATGGAAATGGGATGTTTACCTGGGGAAATAATAAGTATAGAAAAAATTGCTCCTTTAGGAGATCCAATATCTATTAAAGTTTCAGGTTATTTTTTAAGTTTACGTTTAAACGAGGCCGAAACAATACTTGTAGAAGAAGTATAAATAATTGATATTCAAATATTTACATGAAAATTGGTCTTTATTTTGGCTCTTTTAACCCAATACATATAGGTCATCTTATTATTGCAAATCATATTGCAAATAATTCCGATCTAGAACAAGTGTGGTTTGTTGTTTCTCCTCAAAACCCATTAAAATCCAGTGGCACACAATTAAATAAATACCACCGAAAGTATCTGATTGATATTGCAATTGAGGGTGAAAAAAAATTAAGATCCAGTACTATTGAATTTTCTCTACCACTTCCCTCATATACAATAGATACCTTAACTTATCTAAAAGAGAAATATCCCAATTCTACATTCTCGATTATTATGGGAAGTGATAGTTTACAAAATATTACTAAGTGGAAAAATTATGAGCTGTTAATCAAAAACTATCAGATATTGGTTTACGAAAGACCAGGATTTATAAGTGAAAATAATTTCGGAAAAAATATTATTACATTAAAAGCCCCGCTACTTGATATTTCTTCAACAAGAATATGTGAGATGATAAAAAAGGGGAACTCAATTAAATTTCTTGTTCCGGATGTAGTAAAAGAAGAAATAGAGAGAAATCATTATTATAAATAAGTTCTAAAAAGCCATCCAAGCAGTAAACAACCTATTACCACATACGGAGATTTAATTCGTGTAAAATGCAATAAACAGAATGTTCCCACTATTACAACAATATTAATTATGCTTATAGTTTTAAAATTGGCAATAGAAATATCATGTAGTAAATAAACAGTTGCAGCCCACATAATGCCCACCACTGCTGCGTTTATACCCTCTAACGCACGATAGACGATAGGATATTTTTTTAAATTATACCATACCGGATAGAAAAACAAAACCAATAATGCACTTGGTAAAAAAATCGCAATCGTACCAATGACACACCCGAGTAACTGCATGATTTTTCCTTCAGCTCGCATTACCATACCGCCTGTATAAGAAACAACTGAAAAAACAGGTCCCGGAATTGCCCTCACCACTCCCCATCCGGTTAAATATTCTTCTCTTGTTATGTTGTATTTTATTTTATTTCTTACCACGTATTGATCATACATCATTGGCATTAAAACATCACCACCACCAAAAACCAAACTTCCAAAACGATAAAAGTTTTCAAACAATGCATAGCTGCGTTTGTTTTCCCAGTTTTGTGTACGCGAAGTCTCACTCAATATACCAGCTATAATAAAAATTAATACAAACAACCAGATATTGGTCCACTTAACTAATTTTGGTTTTAATGCTTTATTGCGGGGATAACGCTTATTGCTGAAATTAGTAACAACACCTCCCATGAGTATTAAAATCGGAAAAATCCACGGTGTCTTAAACAATATAAATGTGATAAATAAAGACAAAAGCATTATTACATAAGTGATCAAATTTCTTATTGATGTTTTATAAACCCTGTAGGCTGCAAATGCTAAAAACCCTACTGCCATTGGCTGAATAAATTTAAAAATATTAAGACCAGAATGCTTGGTATCTATATATCGAACAACAAACGAAAATGCGGACATTAAAGCACATGCCGGCAGTATCCAGATAATTAAAGTAAGAACTGCTAAAGGAACACCGCCTCTTTTATATCCAATTAACGTCAATGTTTGAGTGGAAGAGGCTCCGGGCAATAGTTGACAAAAAGAAACATAATCCATCAATTCTTCTTTTGTAACATCCTGTCTTCTTTCAACAAAAGTTTTCATCATCATTCCTAAATGGCCCTGCGGACCACCAAAAGCAGAAATGCTATAAAAAAAAACAGCTTTTAAAAAAGGACCATGACGATGAAGCATTATTTGAAAATATTAAAAAATAAAAAAGCCATTTTTAGACTAAAAGGTTCAATCCGATGAATTAGATTTTACAAATGTAAATTTGTATATGAAAAGAAATCAAGGTAATTCTTTATTCAATAAATCATTATACGCTTTATTTTATTTAATTTTTATTATCACGATAGTTTCCTGTTCCCCCCCAAAATATCTCAACCAAACTAATTATCAATTTAAGAACGCTTCGGGAAAGCCGGACTATTCAAGCTTAAATTATTGGGCATCGCATCCCTGGAAAACAGATGCTGCAGATAATATTCCTTCGTCTATTCAAAATAAAAATAAAGACTCATTAGTTGATGTGTTTTTTATTCATCCTACAACCTATACTGATCCGGCAATGCCAATGGGCTGGAACGCAGATATAGATAATGAAGCATTAAATAAAAAAACTGACAACTCAACCATTTTATATCAGGCAAGTGTGTTTAATCAAGAGTGCAGAATATTTGCTCCCCGCTATCGTCAGGCTAATATAAAAGCATTTTATACAACCAATAAAGAGGATGCCGATAAAGCATTTGATCTTGCTTATGATGATATAAAAGCTGCCTTTGAATATTATCTAAAATACTACAACAATGGCAAGCCAATTATTATCGCTTCGCATAGCCAGGGTACCTTACATGCAGGAAGATTATTGCGGGAGTTTTTTGAAGACAAACCTCTGCAAAAGAAATTAGTTTGTGCATACATTATTGGCTTACCGGTTTTTACAAATTATTTTAAAGAACTGAAGCCATGTTATGACTCTACTTCAATCGGCTGTTTTGTTAGCTGGAGAACTTTTAAACAAGATTACACGGTAGCATTTATTAAGGAAGAAAAAGAGAGTGCATATGTTACAAACCCACTTACGTGGACATTGTCTGAAAACTTTGCTCCGGCAAAACTGAATAAAGGTGGAATTTTAAGAGAGTTTAATAAAGTAATTCCGGGATTGGTTCATGCACAAATTCATGGCAATGTGTTGTGGGTAAACAAGCCTCAATTTTTTGGAAATATTTTTTTAACTATGAAAAATTATCACATTGCTGATTACAATTTATTTTATGTAAACATCAGAGAGAATGTGAAAACAAGAATTCAATCTTTTCTAAAAAAATAAATCTTTTTTAAAACTCCGCACTCTTGGGAGTTCGTGGAAAAGGAATAACATCACGAATATTTGACATCCCTGTAACAAATTGTACAAGCCTTTCAAAGCCAAGCCCAAAGCCTGCATGAGGAACGGTTCCAAATCTTCTTGTATCTAAATACCAATCCAATTCTTCTGTTGAGATATGCATTTCATTCATACGTTCGGTTAGTTTGTTCAATCTTTCTTCTCTTTGTGAACCGCCAACAATTTCGCCAATACCTGGTGCTAAAATATCCATAGCGGCTACAGTTTTACCATCATCATTTTGCCGCATGTAAAACGCTTTTATATTTTTGGGATAATCAGTTAGTATCACAGGTTTTTTAAAATGTTTTTCTACCAGGTAACGCTCGTGTTCACTTTGCAGATCAACACCCCAGTCTTCAATCAAATATTGAAATTTCTTTTTCTTGTTATGATTTGATTCTTTTAATATTTGAACAGCTTCGGTGTAAGTTAATCGCTCAAAATTATTGTTGATAACAAATTCTAATTTTTCTATCAGTCCCATTTCACTTCGCTCGTTTTGAGGTTTTTCTTTTTCTTCGTCGGCTAAGCGCTGCGATAAAAATTCCAGGTCATCCTTATTATTTTCTAAAGCATATTTTATAATGTACTTAATAAACTCTTCAGCAAGATTCATGTTGTCTTCCAGGTCATAAAAAGCCATTTCTGGTTCTATCATCCAAAACTCTGCAAGATGCCGTGCTGTGTTACTATTTTCTGCACGAAAAGTTGGTCCGAATGTATAAACATCTGCAAGCGCCATTGCAGCAAGCTCCCCTTCTAATTGTCCGCTTACGGTAAGGTTGGTTGCTTTGCCAAAAAAATCTTCTTTATAATTTATAGAACCATTCTCATTTTTTGCAGGATTGATTAGGTCAAAGCTAGTAACCCGAAACAATTCTCCTGCGCCTTCAGCGTCTGATGCAGTTATAATGGGTGTGTGCAGGTATATAAAACCTTTATCATTAAAAAATTTATGAACAGCAAAAGACAATGTATGGCGAACCCTGAAAATAGCAGCAAACGTGTTGGTTCTAAAGCGCAGGTGAGCTTTCTCTCTTAAAAATTCAAGACTGTGTTTTTTGGGCTGTAACGGATATTTTTCAGGATCACTATCTCCTAATATTTCAATTAAATGTGCTTTTAGTTCTATTTTTTGTCCTTTACCCAATGAAGGAATAATCTCCCCGCTTACCTTTAATGCAGCCCCCGTTGTTATTCTTTTTAAAACAGACTCGTCAAACTTTCCGAGCTCTGCTACTACCTGTAAATTATTATTGGTGCTTCCATCATTTAAAGCAATAAATTGATTATTTCTGAAAGTGCGTACCCAGCCCATAACTATAACCTCATAGTTGAGGCTCTCATTTGCGAGCAAATCTTTTATTCTTGTTTTTTTATTAAACATATCGCAGTTTGGTGCGTAAAGATACAGGATACATATAAACCCCATATGCAGAATGCTGATAGAATTACTGTACGAACTAAGTTACGAGAGCTATCGGAGCCATGCAGTTCAATCAGGAAGAAAAAGTTAGATATAAAATATTTTCTTTTTTTATAAATTTACCTTATCATTGCATTGGAATAAGCTGATCGGTTCTCCTTTTTCTCTAAGCTTTTTAGTTCAATAACAGAATCCATTCCATATAAATCATCAAAATTTATAGTTCACACTTTAAGATCGTTTTTTGAGTTTTAATCTACAAGTATTTTATGTACGACATTTCACAACTGAACGACATGCTCGTTCCTGAGTTGCAGGATATAGCAATAGAACAGAATATTTCCAACGCAAAAAAATTAGATAAACAGGAACTCATTTCACAAATCCTGAATAAACAAAACACAATGAATAATGACACTGATGGCGAAAAGCCAAAAAGAAAAAGAATTATTAAACCTGCTGTAGAAGCAAAAAATGATACGCCACAGGTTGACGAAGAGAAGGGAAAACCTGAAGCCAGAGTTAAAAAATCAGACGTCTCAGTAATTGATAAAAAGAAAATTCATAAAAAAGAAAAAGAAGAAGAACCAAATGATGATGATGATCAGCGTATAAAGGAACAAGACAGCAATGAAGATTCACAGAACAGCCCTATGTCAATTGCGCCAGCCCTTGTTAGCTTATTAAATGACGATGCACCGCAAAGCGGCGAAACACAAAGCAACGGAGGCACACCTTTACAGCAAAGAAACTATCCTCAACGCAGGGAGCCTGCATTTAATATTGAATTTGATGGTATCATTTTAGGCGAAGGTGTTTTGGAAATGATGCCCGATGGATATGGGTTTTTAAGAAGCAGTGATTATAATTATTTATCATCTCCTGATGATATTTATGTATCTCCTTCACAAATAAAACTATTTGGGTTAAAAACAGGCGATACGGTTTACGGCTCTGTTCGTCCGCCAAAAGAAGGCGAAAAATATTTTGCATTATTAAAAGTTGAAACCATTAATGGCAAAGGTCCAGATGAAGTTCGTGACCGTGTACCATTTGATTACTTAACACCATTATTCCCTTTTGAGAAATTGAATTTATTTACAGAGTCCAGTAATCTTTCTACAAGAATAATGGACCTGTTTACTCCTATTGGTAAAGGTCAGCGTGGATTAATTGTTGCCCAGCCAAAAACGGGTAAAACCATGTTGCTGAAAGAAATTGCGAATGCAATTGCAGCTAATCATCCTGAGTGTTATTTGATGATCGTACTGGTAGATGAAAGACCGGAAGAAGTAACTGATATGGAGCGTAGTGTAAGGGCCGAAGTTATTGCATCTACATTTGATGAGCCCGCAGATAAGCATGTGAAAGTTAGTACGATGGCATTGCAAAAAGCAAAACGCCTTGTAGAGTGCGGACACGATGTTGTGATATTATTAGATAGTATAACACGTTTGGCAAGAGCACATAATACAGTGGCACCTGCAAGCGGAAAGGTTTTATCAGGTGGTGTTGAAGCCAATGCGATGCAAAAGCCAAAACAGTTTTTTGGTGCTGCAAGAAAAATAGAATTTGGCGGATCACTTACAATAATTGCTACAGCATTAGTTGATACCGGTAGCAAAATGGATGAGGTGATATTTGAAGAATTTAAGGGAACAGGTAACATGGAATTGCAATTAGACAGGCGTTTATCAAACCGCAGAATTTTCCCTGCAATAGATATTGTTGCATCTTCCACCAGACGTGATGATCTGTTATTAGACAAGGATGTTCTGAAGCGTATGTGGGTATTGCGCAATCACATGGCAGATATGAATCCCGAAGAAGCTATCAATACATTGATGAAGAATATGAAAGGCACAAAAGATAATATGGAATTTTTAATCTCAATGAACGGATAATAAATAATCTTCAAAATATTAGTATAACCACTGTTTTAAACGGTGGTTTTTTATTTTATAAATTATCAATTGTTTAATTTGCTTATAATGGCAATTGAAAAAATAAATATTAAAAATTTTTTAGAACTCGCAGATCAATATCCCGTTATTGATGTTCGCAGTCCGGCAGAATATAATCATGCACAAATTCCAGGTGCATATTCGTTGCCATTATTTAATGATGAGGAAAGAAAAATTGTTGGTACCACATACAAACAACAAAGCCGTGAAGATGCTATTAAAATCGGATTGAATTTCTTTGGACCGAAAATGAAGAAGATAGTGGAAGAGGTAGAACAGCTTATAACAAACAGGCAACGATCAATACATAAAAAAGACCCTTTGCCCATTACCAATTGTGTATTGGTGCATTGCTGGAGAGGGGGAATGCGAAGCGCTGCAATTGCATGGCTTTTGGATATGTATGGGTTTAAAATTTTTACATTAGCTGGCGGTTATAAAGCTTTTCGAAAATGGGTACTAAAGCAATTTGATGAAGAATATAGTTTAAAAATATTAGGTGGCTATACCGGCTCAGGAAAGACATTAATACTTCAGGAATTAAAGCGCAAGGGCTATTCTGTTATTGATCTTGAAAATCTTGCAAACCATAAAGGCTCAGCATTTGGGGCGATTGGAGAGAAGCCACAACCCACACAGGAAATGTTTGAAAACTTATTGGCACTTAAATTAAATAAAGCAGGAAGTAAGAAGAATGAAGTAAGAGAGGCAAACGAAATAAATCTTACATCTTATTCCTTACCTCATACTTCGCCAATTTGGCTTGAAGACGAAAGCCAGCGAATTGGGAAGCTGATTATTCCAAACTCTTTTTGGAAGAAGATGAGAACAGGCCCTGTTTATTTTTTAGATATTCCCTTTGAAGAAAGATTAAATTACCTGGTTGCTACTTATGGAAATTTTGATAAAGAAAAACTGGCGGAGGCTATTGAGCGCATTCAAAAAAGACTGGGTGGGCTTGAAACAAAGAATGCAATAAGCTTTTTGTCAGAAAATAATATCAGGGAATGCTTCAGCATATTATTAAAATATTACGATAAGCTTTATCTAAAAGGTCTTCACAACAGAAAAAATTATGAGTCTTTATTAAATATTATCCTCTGCTCAAGCGTTAATACTAATAGTAACGTAAATAAACTATCACTTCAGGAGGTATGAGGATCTTTTTAATTTTTTTATTACTGCCTTTAAAACTTTTTTAGCAGGGTATTGAAGGAGTGTGGACAGGCACTATCTACAATGATGCAACCAGAAAATACATTCCTTATGAAATTGCTATTTCTGAAAATAAAGGCAAGTTCAGCGGTTTTTCCCACACCATTTTTATTGGTGAAAATAACCGACAGGAAACGGGAATGAAATTATTAAAAATAAAAAAGAAAAGCGGTAAAATACTAATAGAAGACGACGGGTTAATTTATAATAATTACGCAGAACCTGCCCCCAAAGGCGTTAAACAATAGAGTGTATTAAATGTAATGCCCGGCGATTCCGGATTGCTCCTGATCGGAGTATTTAATACAAACAGAACAAAAGAATATGCATCGCTAACAGGAACTATTCGCCTGCAGAAAAAAAATAAAATCTCTAAAACTAAATGAATTCCAAAACTAAACGGATTGAATCTGGCAAGCTCACTGTCTTTTATTCAAACTAAGCCAAAAGAAAAAGACGAAGTAGCATTAGAATTGCTAAGCGATTCAATAGACACCTGCGCCATCTGCCCTGCTTTTTCTTCCAATGTCATGCGCTTGAGCAAGGCATCAACCTAGAATTTAATAGCATAGAACTAGTTATCTCAAAATTTAGTTGTTTATCTACCTGATTTCAATCCCTTTCGTAGCCCTTATATCTCTTGATGAACTTCCTACCATGATGGTAAATTTTCCAGGCTCTAAAACCCATTGACCTTTTATGTCGTTGTAATATTGAAAAGCATCTTTACCCAAAGCAATGGTGACCTTCTTGCTTTCACCTGGTTTTAGAAACACTTTTTCAAAACCTTTTAATTCTTTTTCTGGTCTTTTTAATGTGCTCACATCATCCTTAACATATACCTGCACCACTTCGGCTCCGGCAACTTTACCAGTGTTGGTAACAGTAAGCGTTACAGTTGCAGATTGATTACCGGGAACCACATTCATATTTGAATAACTAAATTTGGTATAAGAAAGTCCGTGACCAAATGCAAACTGAGGTTCTACTTTATAGGTATCGAAATAACGATAACCAACAAAAATATCATCATTGTAAAGAACATTAACCGAATCGCCGGGATACTGACCTAATGCATGCGCCGGGCTTTCTGATAAATGTTTTGGAAAAGTCATTGGCAATTTACCTGAAGGGTTTATCTGACCAAAAAGTATTTCAGCTAATGCATTGCCACCTTCGCTTCCGGGGTACCATGCCTGTACAATAGCTGGAATATTATCTACCCATCCTGACACATCAATTGGCCCGCCACCCATTAATACAACAATGGTTTTCGGATTGGCTTTTACCACAGCCTCTATCAATTCGTTTTGTCCAAAAGGCATGTCCATATTTGGTTTATCTGTGCCTTCTGCATCATAGGCATTATCACGCCATGCATAATTATTATAGCCGTGTGCCCATCCACCCACTACAATAGCAACATCTGCTTTTTTTGCTGCTTCCACTGCTGCATCAATCAACTGCTTATTGGCAGTTCCATTCCGCATTATTTCATAGCCGGGAGAATAAGATATTGTGATGGAACCACCGCTTATTCTGTTCAATCCTTCCTGTGGAGTTATTTCATACTTCGTACGCACCTGCGAACTTCCGCCACCTTCCGATTGAAGTCTTGCTGCGTTCACTCCAATCAATGCAATTGATTTAATTCCATTTTTATTCAGGGGAAGAATATTATTGTTGTTCTTTAATAACACGATGCCTTCATCTGCTACTTTTTTTGCTGTTGCAAAATGTTCTTTTGTACTAAATGATCCCACAGGTCTTTTATCGAACTTATGTGTCTTATACATCACATACAATATTCTTTTTACTTTTTCATCAATCAGCCTTTCATCTACTATACCTTTTTTTACCAGGGTAATTACGGTATCTCCCAGGAAAAATTTATTGTATTTGACACCACCTAAATCTGTTCCCATTTCCAAATCCGTTCCATACCATAAAGCTTCCATAGTATTATGCACTGCACCCCAATCGCTCATTAATACACCTTTAAAACCAAGTTCTTTTTTTAAAATTTTATTTACGAGATAATCATTTTCTGTACACCATTCTCCTCTGAATTTATTATACGCCCCCATCACTGCATACACACCACCTTCTGTAACAGCAGCTTTAAACCCTGGCAAATAAATTTCACGCAATGCTCTTTCGCTCATTAAAACGTTTATGCTTCCCCGTTTTGTTTCCTGGTTATTGGCAAGATAATGTTTGGCACATGCCGCTATTCCCTGATCCTGTACACCTCTTATATATCCAACAACCATTTTAGAAACCAAAAATGGATCCTCACTTTGATACTCAAAATTTCTTCCGTTCAATGGAGTGCGAATGATATTGATTCCGGGACCAAGAATAACATCTTTGCCACGGGCATTAGCCTCACTACCCAAGACAGAACCATAGGCATAACCCAATTTCGGGTTCCACGTTGATGCCAAACAAACACCGGTAGGAAGATATGTACCGCTATCATTTACATGAACATTACCGGCATCCCAATGCCTGCCCTGCTCTATGCGAACACCATGCGGTCCATCGCTCATTGTTAGCTCAGGTATGTTTAAACGCTTAACACCGCCTGATGTAAAAGACGAACTTGCATGTATCATTCCCACTTTTTCTTCAAGTGTCATTTGCTTTATTTGCTCATCAATCTTTTTGTAAATAGCGGCATCAGTTTGTGATGTCTGTCCCATTATTTTGCAGTTAGATGTTATTGCAAACAGTATTGCAAGTGATGATACCAATTTAAAAATTGAGTGTTTCATATTTTATTTTTAATGAGTTTCCTTTTTTGAATTATTTATAAAAAAAGTTGGGCGTTCCCCCTTCGGGTCGGGCTTTCCGTTCCAAGTCCTCACGCCAATGCACAAATGCCAACGCTTTGTTCCGGGCTTTCCACTGCAATCCCTAACGCATATTTCTTAATATCAAAATGTCTTCATTTTATTTGATCACATCCACTACATCCTGAAACTTAATATCAGCCGAAGAACTACCAACCATTAGTTTTATCTTGTCTTCTTCTAAAACAAACCGATGCAAGTTCTCATCCCAATATTTTAAATCGTTTACTTTAAATTTTAATTCAATAGTTTTCTTTTCTCCTTGTTTTAATGTAATACGCTTGAAAGCTTTCAATTCTTTATGCGGACGATCAACAACAGAATGTAAATGCTGAATGTATAGTTGCGCTACTTCATCACCAACTCTTTTATCAGTGTTTGTAATATCAACACTAACGGTTACCTCTCCATTCGATTTGATCGTTTTGCTATTGAGTTTAAAGTTCGAGTATGCAAAGGTTGTATAACTTAAACCATAACCAAAAGGATATAGAGGCTCGCCTTTGAAGTACATATAGGTTCTTCCATTGCGGATATTGTAATCCATCATTGGGGGAAGCTGATCCATGGATCGTGGCCACGTTTGCACCAATCTTCCACCGGGATTATAATCGCCAAATAAAACATCTGCTAACGCAGTACCTTCTTCCTGGCTGTTGTGGGTTAAATGAATGATGGCAGGAATATTATGTTGCGTCCAGGTAATGGCATAAGGGAAACTGGCTATTAAGACTACTACTGTTTTTGGATTGATGCGATATACTTGTTTGATCAATTCTTCCTGTTCTAAATAAATCGTTTTTCTGTCAACAGCTTCTTTACCATCACTGGGTGTAGGACATTGTTCCCATCCTGCGTTACACCAGGTATGGTTGCCAACAACCATAATAACATAATCCGCTGAGCCTGCCAAAGCTTTTACACTGTCTGCATCTTTGCCTGTAGTCCATTGTACAGAAACATTATTGCCTAATTTATTTTTTATGCCTTCCAATGAAGAAATGGTATAAGGTGGCGTTCCACTGTACCAATCCAATAAAACCTGGTTGGCATAAGGCCCTATCACTACAATAGATTTGATTTTATTTTTATCAAGCGGAAGGAAATTATTTTCATTCTTTAACAGTACTATTGATTTTTGTGTTACCTCTTTTACCAACTCTTTATTTTTTGTACCGAGCCAGGGTTCTTCTCCATTTTTGATGGCTGCATACGGAACCATTTCGGGTGGATCAAGCAAACCGAGTTTTATCATTACCCTAAAGTCGCCACGAATTACTTCATCTATATCACTTTCCTTTATCAGTCCATCGCTTAATGCTTTCTTGATTGGATTGGTATGCCTGTCGAGGAATTGGTTGATGCCCGCTTTTACGGCAGCAGCAGCGGCCCATGCACTGTCGGGATAATATTTATGTTCTTTCCAAAGCAAGCCTAATGCACCTCCGTCGGTACAAATAATTCCATTTTGTCCCCATTCTTTTACGGTTATATTTTTTAGAACCGGATGTACCATCATGGGTATGCCATTATACTTATTGTAAGCTGCCATATAAGCCCTGGAACCGGCTTCTATACCCATCCTGAAAGGAAGAGAATAATATTCACGGAATAAACGTTCATCAAAATCCGAAGAGGAACGAACCCTGTCATTTTCATTGCTGTTGGCCAAAAAATGTTTCATCAGGGAAGCTGTCATCCAGTATTTCGGATCGTTCCCTTGCAGTCCTTTTACATAAGCTTGTACCATACAGCCATTAAACCATGCGTCTTCTCCATAACATTCTTCTGTTCTTCCCCAACGCGGATCACGGCCAATATCTGCATTGGGAGCTCTTACTACTAAGGCGCCAGTCTTATATTTTTCACTTTGAAAAATGTACCTTGCTTCATAAGCTTCGGTTGCAGCTACCTTTCTTATCAACGCCGTATCCCAGGTTTCGGCAAGGCCGTACGATTGCGGGAAAGTGGTTGTCGTTACCAGCTTTCTTCGGCCCCAATTGCCCGGCCCTCCTAAAGCTACGCCATGCAATCCTTCAATATGTCCCGACCCTTTTATCCCTAATCTTGGTATCGTTGGATTGGTTCCAAGACAGGTTATTTTTTCATCGGGGGTAAGTAAAGAAATGATGTTATCAATTCGCTTTTCTACATCAAGTTTTGGATTCTGAAAAGGATACTGATACTGCGCATGCAGGTTGTTATTAAAGAATATACTTCCAACCAACATTAATGAACAGATTCTTAAAAGTATCTTCATCATAATTTATTTGTTATTCTTATAAGGATGAATATTCCATTTTACACTTCCGTTATACGGATCGCTTGCAAGACGGTTGTTCTCTACAGAAACGGCATGCAACACATTATCAGATGGAAGACAAACCAAGCCTTTGGCAGCAGCGTTTCCGGTGCTGTAAACCACCCATTCGATATTCTTCCAATCCATGTCTTTTGTTGACTGCGCAAGTTTGATGTGTGGAATAGCAGCGCCATCACGAACCAGTATCACCGCTGCAATCTTTCCACCTTTGATGTGGTTCCATCCGCTGTTATACACTTCACCGCTTTGGTAGTTGATCCACTTTCCTTTGGGCAGGTAAACGTCCCGTTCATACACACTGTCCTGGAAGAAAGGTGCTACCAAAATATCCGATCCAAACAGATATTCATCTTCTATTTGCCATGCACCCGGATCATCAGGATATTCAACAAACAAAGCTCTTACCATAGGCAATCCATTTTCACTGCATTGCTTTGCCTGCGCATATACATAAGGCATTAGCTTATATTTCATCTCATCGCTTAAGCGGTATTCATCCAAAAAAGATTTGCTATATTCCCATGGCTCTTTTGGTGGCGTACCGTGGCTGCGGGTATGTGAGGAAAGAAAGCCAAAAGGCGTCCATCTTCTATAAAGTTCTTCTGGCGTTTTCAGTACAAAGCCGCCGATATCATGGCTCCAAAAAGCGAAGCCGGAAAGACCGAATGATAAGCCACCCCGCAAAGTTGCGAGCATGGCATTGGATGTATTCTCTGCATCGCCGCCCCAATGCACAGGATATCGCTGGCTGCCTGCCCAGGCACTTCTTGCCCAGATGATATTATCGCCGGTAACTTTTTTGGTGATGTCTGCAACAGCTTTGTTGTAACGAACCGGGTAAAGATTATGCTCGTAAAAACCGGTCTTGCCTGAGTGATATAAACCATAAGGCGGAGCAGCTTCGCCAAAGTCAACCTTGATGGCGCTTACACCCATACGCAGCAAAGTATCCAACTGATTTTGGTACCACTGCACTGCAGCAGGGTTAGAGAAATCAAGCACCACATCTTCATAAGGTGAATTGCCTTTTGCATCCCGCACATACAAATCCTTGTTTATAATTTCGGGGTACAAACGGTTCTTGGGAACGAAGTAAGGCAACTGCCACAGCGATATTCGATGACCAACATTTTTGAGGTCAGCAATCATTTTTGTCGCATCGGTAAAACGGCTGGTTGAGAATTTATAATCGGTTCTCCAATCGGTTTCAAACCAACCCACATCCAGATGGATAACATCGCTGGGTATCCTGTTCTGGCGAAGCTTGGCGGATATGTCTCTTACTTCTTTTTCTGATGAATACGTAATCCGGCTCATCCACAAGCCAAAGCTCCAAAGTGGCGGCATGGGCGACTTGCCGGTAAGCGTTGTGTACTCATTTAATATTTCTTTTGGTGAACCAATGAAGATAAAAAGGTCTAGTTCATCATCACCGATCATGATGGTATTAACCGCATTAAAGGATGCACCAATGTCGCAGGTGATGGGTGTGGAAGTGTGCATGAACATACCGTATCCATTGCTGCTCATAAAAAATGGAATAGGTTTGTACATGGTTGGATTTTGAACGCCATTGGCATCATCCGTCCATAGCACAATCTTTTGTCCGCGTTTGTCTAATCTTGAAAAGCTTTCACCACAACCAAATATTTTTTCTCCTGCTGATAAAGTGAACGAAGCCGCAAAACTTTTGGACATATCGGTTGATCGTTGCATGTAAGAAAAAGGAACAACAGGTGTGTACGTGCCTTCATTGTCTACCGCATGATTGGTTGATGTGAGCAGCTTACCGATTGCATCTCTTACTTCAATGCGCCAGGGATATTCAAGTATAGTAACCGATCCAAATGCACTGGTATATTGATGCCCGCCTTTAATTTTTGAATACTTCCAGGAGTTGTCGGTGGCAGGTTCTTTCACTAACATTAAGCTGTCTTTTTCCTCTTTCATATTCGTACCTGTCTTTACCCGAAGCCGTAAGGTACGTGGCGAAACAAACTGAATGGAAAAAGGTAAAACAGGATTGACAGCATAT
The DNA here is from genome assembly GCA_017882215.1 of Chitinophagaceae bacterium. GTDB lineage: Bacteria > Bacteroidota > Bacteroidia > Chitinophagales > Chitinophagaceae > Ginsengibacter. Next base: position 20,331 of record JADGPX010000016.1, read on the forward strand.
TCGCCTTGTGGAAAGACAACGCCTTTGTCCGGACTAAGAACTGCCAGTTCATTGTCAAAAGCCATCCGGCGTGAATAGCGGTTGCGCTGCCATTTGATAGTGCCCGAAACATTAGAAGTATTAAAGCCCTGAAGGCTATCCGCTAAAAAGTAGGTGTTGGCAAAATTTCTAAACTCAGGACTAATATCAACCGGTTCGTTGATGAGCGGTTGCATTTGTGCTGACAGGCAATTGCTCCACATAACTAAAGCAATCACTAGAATTCTTCTGAAAAAATTGGATGGCATAACAAGCGTTTTAGTAATTAATAAATAATTTAAAATTATAAACTTATTTCTATAACAAGGGGTAGTGTTTTGTTTATAAATAGGTACTTTATTGTTAACCGGTATTGAGTTAAACATGAAACGTTAGAAGCGGGCCTTCCCTTTTACGTTTCATATCCAGCCTTTACTTCATTTCCCCTTTTTTACTTTGCAGGATCACCATACAATATTCCACGCCCATGCGTTCCTACATATACCCGTCCGTACTTTTTAGGATCGCCGGTTATATGCAGCACCAATCCCCACTGATGCTGATCGTCATTGATACGCACCCATTTTTGCGCAATATCATCTGAACGAAACATGCCTCGTACACCATTAACTACTCCTATCAAATATAAAGCGGAATAGGTAGAACCGGGAGCTGCTTTACCGAAACCAAATCCATGTATCTCTTCTACTCCATTCAATTTTAAAAATATTTTGCCGCCATCTGTGGAATGATACAAACCATCAAAAGCTGCAAGCCATAGATCTCCTTCCCTAACTGGCACAGCATATATCCTGTCTTGCCCGCCACGATTATCGCCACGGTCAGTCCCTGTTTTAGGTATTGTTACAATATCATTTAAAGCTTGTTCCGTAAATGTATTTCCGCCATCAGCACTTGTGTATAGCTTTCCTTTCGTTAAGGAAAGTGCATAAAACTTTTTGGGATTGACTTTGTCGGCGATCACTCTTAAATTATCAGCAATACCTTTGACTTGTTGCCAGGTGCTGCCATTATCATGCGTAACATAAACAGCGCTTCTTTGCGGTGTCCATATCCATGTTTTGCCATCGGCGGAAACAACAATATGACCATGCTGACTGCTGGTTTGAGGCATGGTAGCTGCAGGTTGCCAACTCTTACCGGCATTTAATGAATAACCAATATTTTGTCCCTGCACATTGTGCGAAGCCACGCCGACACGTACAATCACCTCAGGATTATTTTCGGCGCAAGCCACACCATCGGTATTTAAAAAATGAGGATTGGTAAAGTTGCCTTCTGGTGCAGGCTTATCCAGACCCCAATGAACAAAGCCACCATAATCACCAATAGCGGTAATAAGGTTAGCACCTTTTGGCGGACTTAATAATTCAAGTGCTACGGTTTCTTCAATGCCGGTTGCCATCACCGACCAGGTGGTCTTTTTACCTTTATCAACATCCGTAAGGTTAAAGGTTTCATGGCCGCCATAACCGGTAGTGAACATGGCGTGGTTGCTGTCGAAAGGATCAATCTCAATATCAAACATCCAATGCACACCGGTACGGGTTACATAAGGCGCCAGTGTGTTATCGAAAGTGGTGCCGGTTTTGAAAATGGGCGTCCATGTTTTGCCGCCGTTAGTACTTCTGAATATTTCTTCACCACCAACTGAATAGCGGTTGAACGAACTAACAATAAGGTTTTTCGGGTTTTGCGCATCCACGGAAACCGCTACATAACCAAACGCTCTTTTCTCTGCAGCATTTGGTTTATCCGGTGTTATGTCTGTCCACTCACCGGTAGCCGTATTGAACTTCCACAAAGCGCCATTGGTCATTCTTGCGGGTCCGGGATTGTCGCCATACGTTATATATAGCATACCATCAGCAGCTAATACAGCATGTGTAGGACGATATTGTGTCGGTTGCCCGGGAACGGATTGCCAAGTTGCGCCACCATCTTCACTTTTAAAAAAATTATCACGATCCATTAAAGAGGTAGCCACATAGACAGTAGAAAATTCTTTTGATGCATTATTGTGGCCATCGAATAAGGTTACTACAACGCCGCTTCCTCTATTTTGAAACCAGACTCTTCGTTGTTGTACACTATCACCACCTGCAACTTGTGGTGCCGCTTCTGTCATATCAGGAAAGCTTTTTACCTGGTTCCAGGTTTTGCCTTTATCGGCACTTTTCCATAAACCATTCAAGCGTGTGCCTAGATAAATAATATTACTGTTAGTAGGATCAACAGCCATTCGTTCACCATTACCGCGGCCGTTTTCGTTGCCGCCAAATTTGAAAGGAACATCCGTACGCTGAAAGGTTTTACCACGATCAAAAGAACGAAGGATGGCACCATTACCCACACGTGGATTTGTATAAGTGCCGCAGGCAAGAATAACAAAGTTGGGATCATTCGGATCAACAGCAATGCTTTCAACGCCCATGAGGTTTCGGTCTTCATAAGAGATAAAATCTAAAAGCGGCTTCCATCTTTTTGTGGCATCATTCCAACCATAAGCGCCACCCATATCGGTGCGGCAATAACGAACCCCTTTTTCTTTGGGATGAAAAATTATTCCGTCAACGAAACCGCCGCCAACAATTTGCACACTTTTCCAGTTATAAGGCGTAGTTGAAATTTTAGTTGTGCTATTTTGAGCAAATGCAGATAAGGTAATTATACCTGCTACTAGGAAAACTAAAGAACCCAGTTTTATGTTCCTGTTCATGATTATTTTAGGTTTATTATCTGAAATCAAAATATAAAGTCCCCGTCAGCGATACATTGCCCTGACGCACATTCTTTTGACTCTGTGGACCCATTACTTCTGCACGTTGAAACTTGGTACCGATAGCAGAAATCGCATGCATAAAACCAATATTACCCTCTGGGAAAAGCGGACTTGTATTGTTGTTGCCTGCTGCTTTTGGCTTTTCGGGTTGTAGCATTTCGAGGAAAATATTTGACTGATTGGTGTACACTGTAAAATCGCTTT
>JADGPX010000163.1 GCA_017882215.1 Chitinophagaceae bacterium
CAAGAAAACCTTTTTCTTTCAAAATATAAATTCCTCTTTCGACAAATAGCCCAAATGTATTTATTTGGTTCTCTACTGTTTTATAATTTTTATTATAATAATCTTTTTCATATTCCTTTAATTGTCCTTCTCTGGACTGAATATACGGCGGATTTCCAATCACAGCATCAAAACCACCTTGCTTAAAAACTTTTGGGAAAGCCTGCTGCCAATTAAATGGCTTTATCTTTTTCTCTTCTCCAAAATCAAACTGGGTATCATAAAAGTCAACATCAATTAAGCTGTTGCCGCTTTTAATATTATCATCAAGCGTTGGCAATACTCTTTCGCCAAAACGCATTTGTGCATTTATGCTGCTGCCGGTTTCACCTTCCATACATTTTAATAAAAGGCTAAGCTTGGTAACCTCCACTGCCTGCGTATCTATATCAACACCATAAATATTATTAAGCAGTATTTGCTTTTTTAATGCAGTGGTTAAATTGCCTTCGGGTGTAAGTGGCAATTTATTGCGTTGCTTTATGGCAGCTTCTCTTGTCTTTGTATTTGAGTTGTTATCGGCAGCAGTTTCAGAGAGCTTAATAAATTCAGGCTTATAATAATTAAGATGCCAGTTAAGCAAATATTTATAAGCGCCAATTAAAAAGCTTCCGCTTCCGCAGGCAGGGTCAACAATTTTAAGTTGTGCAACAGCCCCCACTAAACCTGCCTGACCGGCAGGCAGGTCTCCTCCGCCAGTTGGCGGAGAGACTTTTGAAGTATATTTTTCTTCGAGGTCATTAATTAACTTTCCAACTGTATTTGCTACTATGTAATCAACAATGTATTGAGGCGTATAATACACTCCGCCTGCTTTGCGTACTTCAGGCTTTTCTTCAATAATTGCTTTATGGCTTGCACTAAGTTTTATTTGCTTGCCGAGAAATTGTTCATAAGCGCTGCCGAGTATTTCCACACCCAATACACTAAACTCATACGGACTTACAGGGTAATACAGCTCACTGATAATTGTTTTAATTACTTTATTATCTATGATAACATTTGCACTGAGTTTATCTTTTTTAAAATTGAATAAACCGCTGTTGTACTTGCTGTCTGCTTCTTTAAAAAGATTGAAGAGTTTCTGGTAAAAGCTCCCTTCTCCACTTTGTGGAGAAGGGCCGGGGATGAGGGTTTCTTTCAATTCGCCATAAACTTCTACGCCACGGTCTTCAGCAATGCGTAAAAATATGATGCGGTCAAGCGTTTGCTGAACAACAAAATTCAATTCATCTTCTGTAAAATTTTGATTGCGGAGTGCTATGTTTTGTGCAAGCAGCATTCTCCATTCATCCAGTGATGCTAAAAATTCTTTATCAACTGTGGTCGTTCCTTTTTTATAAGTATCGCTTACAATAAATTTATCAAAGCTTCCTTTTAATACACTTGCCTTTGAGAAAGTATCCCAGATAAAATCAAATTCATCAAGGTATTGTTTGTAAGTAAAATATTTTATCCGTGCTGTGCTTGCCTTATCAGAAGGATCAGGCTTTTTGGTGCAATCATACACAGCAAACTCTTCAAAATCTGTTATCAAACTAATTGGAAGCTTTGCACTCCATCCATAACGGCGCACCTGGTAAGCAGGAACTATATCTTCTTTTACCAATACGCTTGGTTTCTTTGCTTCTACAAAAAACAAACGCTTACCACCCGGCAATCTGAATGAATAATCGGGAGCCTTGGTTGCACTGCCTATCTTTAATTTGTCTTCATGTATCACTTCACGGTAAGCCTCTGCATTGCCTTGTGAATTATCAATATCCCAACCCAATGCTTTAAAGAAAGGATTGATAAAATCCTGCCGTGTAAGCGTTTCATTATAATCACTCTTTTTATAGGAGTCAATTTGAAGAGAAAATCTTTCTACGAGGTCAGATATTTTTGCGTAGGCTTCTTCTTTTGAGTACATGCTGTGAGTATGGTGTCCAAATATAATAATTCTCATCCGTTGTAGGTCTATTCATCCAAAACCTACTTCTTTAAAGAGTGCTCATCCTTTCCCTGGTTATCTTTCTTAAAATATTTGTTGTACAACTACAAAACAATGCGGCGCACAAAAACTAAGTTTAAGCAAGTGAAAATTTTTGCCTTATTTTTAAGATCGTGATGTAAACTCATTTCTAAAAATTTAAAATCAAAACTTAACTGATTGCGTCATGGCTACAAACAAAAAATATCTGATACCCTTTATCCTGGTTACAAGCTTGTTTTTTTTATGGGGGTTTGCTCATAACCTTGATCCTATTTTAATTCCTCATCTAAAAAAATCATTTACACTTACCACTACACAATCCACATTAGTGGACTCAGCGGTGTTTATTGCCTATTTTCTTATGGCACTACCGGCTGGTTTTATCATGAAGCGGTATGGTTATAAAATTGGCATTATTACCGGTCTGCTTTTTTTTGCCATCGGATGTTTTTTATTTATTCCTGCAGCTAACGCACAGTCTTATTTTTTCTTTTTATTCGCCCTGTTCATAATAGCCTGCGGGTTAACTATTTTAGAAACAGCAGCCAATCCTTATGCGGCTTCCTTAGGCGCTCCCGAAACTTCTACACAAAGGCTTAACCTGGCCCAATCCTTTAATGGCCTGGCTGCAGCAATGGCTCCTGTAATTGGCGCAAGAGTAATCCTCACCAAAGGTTATACCGATATTGAATTAAATGCAATGAGTGAATCTGCAAGAAAAATAGCATTGGCTTCCGAAGCTTCATCTGTAAAAACTCCTTACTTTATTTTGGGAGCCGTGTTATTGTTGATTGCTGTTATTTTCGCTTTCACTAAACTACCAAAAATTCAAAATACACAAGGGGGCGAAGCCAGCAAAAGTATTTTTCATGCATTTAAACACAGGCATTTAACCTGGGCTGTAATTGCGCAATTTTTTTATGTTGGCGCACAGGTTTCTGTTTTTAGTTTGTTTATTTTATATGCTACCAAATCTGCGGATATCGGTCAAATAAAAGCAGCGGATTATTTAGGAGCTTGTGGCATTGCCTTTTTAATCGGAAGATTTCTGGGCACTTTTTTAATGAAGTACATAAAGCCTCCACAACTGTTGGCAATCTATGCTGTAATCAATACTTTGTTATGTGTAATTGCTATTGCAGCTCATGGAATGATCACTGTATATGCTGTAATAGCTATTTGCTTTTTTATGTCTATCATGTTCCCTACAATTTTTTCTTTGGGCATACTGGATTTAGGTGCAGACACAGAATACGGCAGCAGCCTGATCATTATGTCCATAGTAGGTGGTGCCATTATGCCAAGAATATTTGGTTACATCGCTGATGCTTCCGGTAATATTCAATATGGCTACATAGTGCCGTTACTGTGCTTTATTTTTATTGTATATTTCGGGATAAAGGGACATAAAATAAAACCTGTTGCAGAAGTTGCTCAAAATATTTAGTAAATGCTAAGCTTAAAAAATAAACATGCAATTATAACCGGCGCCGGCAGCGGCATAGGTAAAGCAACTGCGTTATTGTTTGCACAACAAGGTGCTCATGTTCATGTGATAGATATAAATGAAGAACAATCTGATGTAACTGCAAACGAAATAAACAATAGCGGAGGTAAAGCCACAGCGCATTTTTGCAACGTTACAGAACAACAAAAAGTAGTAGAAATTTTTAATGCTATTGGCAAAGCTGATGTACTGGTAAACAGCGCCGGCGTATCGCATATTGGTAAGGCTGATAACACCAGCGAAGAAGATTTTGAAAGAGTTTATAAAGTGAATGTGAAAGGAGTTTATAATTGTTTGTACGCTGCATTGCCTTTAATGAAAGAAAGCAGATCAGGAGTGATATTGAATCTTGCATCTATTGCAAATAATGTTGGTTTGGCAGATCGTTTTGCATACAGCATGAGCAAAGGCGCAGTATATGCAATGACAATGTCTGTTGCCAAAGATTATATTAATGATGGTATCCGTTGCAACTGCATTTCACCAGCACGGGTTCATACACCTTTTGTTGATGGATTTCTTGCAAAAAATTATCCGGGCAAAGAAGCTGAAATGTTTGAAAAACTTTCAAGATCACAACCGATAGGCAGAATGGCAAAGCCTGAAGAAATTGCTTTTTTAATTTTGTATTTATGTTCCGATGAAGCGTCTTTTATAACCGGTTGTGATTATCCTATTGATGGAGGATTTATAAAACTTAATAATTAAAATATGAAACTGATAAGGCATGGAGAATGTAATAAAGAAAAACCCGGCATCTGTGTTGACGGAATAAACTATGATGTTTCAGGTTTTGTTGAGGATTACAATGAAGCATTTTTTGCAGGTGATGGATTAACTCATTTGCAATCGGTGTCAGAAAAACACAAAGGCAATTTACCAAAAGTGCATGATAATGAAAGGCTGGGGCCTCCCATTGCACGGCCTTCAAAGATTGTTTGCATTGGATTGAATTATGCAGATCATGCAAAAGAAACTGGCGCTGTACCGCCGCCTGAGCCTGTAATATTTTTAAAATCAACAACGGCATTATGCGGACCTTTTGATGAAATTATGATTCCAAAAAATTCCGTAAAAACTGATTGGGAAGTAGAGCTTGCGGTGATCATCGGTAAAAAAGCAAGTTATGTTCAAGAGGCTGAAGCTATGGATCATGTTGCAGGGTATTGTCTTCATAATGATGTAAGTGAAAGAGCATTTCAATTAGAGCGAAGCGGTACATGGGATAAAGGAAAAGGCTGTGATACATTTGCACCGATGGGTCCGTATTTAGTTACTAAAGATGAAATTGCTGATGTTGATGATCTTCGTTTATGGCTTACTGTTAATGAAGAAAAAATGCAGGATAGCACAACGGCAAACTTCATTTTTAAAATTCCATTTGTAATTTCTTATGTCAGTCAGTTCATGACTTTATTACCCGGTGATATTATTTCTACAGGCACACCTGCCGGTGTTGCGATGGGAATGAATCCTCAACGATATTTACAACCTGGTGATGTGATTGAATTAGGAATTGATGGATTAGGAACTTCTAAACAAAAATGTGTTGCGTATGCCCAGAATTGATGCTCATCAGCATTTCTGGAAGTTTGATTCCGTTCGTGATAACTGGATAACAGATGATATGTCTGTGATTCAAAAAGATTTTTTACCGGTAGATCTTCATCCACTGCTGCAAAAAAATAAATTCGATGGTTGTGTAGTTGTTCAATCAGATCAGTCAGAAGGTGAAAATATTTTTCAGTTAATAAATGCAGAAGAAAATGATTTTATAAAAGGCATAGTTGGCTGGGTTGATCTGCAAAGTGAATTGGTTGAAGAAAGATTAGAACATTATCAGTCTTTTAAAAAAATAAAAGGTTTCAGGCATGTATTGCAGGGAGAAAGCGACAGAGCTTTAATGCTGCGACCTTCGTTTAAAAGAGGAATTAGCTTATTGAATAAATACGATTTTACTTTTGACATTCTAATTTTTCCTGATCAGTTACCATATTCATCTGAACTGGTGAAAGCCTTTCCTGATCAGCCTTTTGTTATTGATCACATTGCAAAGCCTGATATCAAAAACAAAAACATCAGTGAATGGGAAAGCGATATGGAAATTATTGCGCAATATGAAAATGTTTATTGCAAAATATCAGGCATGATAACAGAAGCTGATAAAAACCGGAGCAAAGAAGATTTTACTCCTTATATGGATGTTGTGATAAAATCTTTTGGAACAAAAAGAATTATGTTTGGTTCCGACTGGCCGGTATGTTTATTAGCCGCTTCTTATGATGAAGTAGTAAATATCACACAAGAATATTTTTCTTCTTTTTCTCAAAATGAACAGCAATTATTTTTTGGCGAAAACGCTTCCACGTTTTATAAACTCAGTTAAACTATGGATCTGCAATTAAAAGACAAAGTGATAATAGTAACCGGCGGTGCCAAAGGTATTGGCGCAGGCATTTCAAAAATACTCGCTGCAGAAAATGCAATCCCGGTTATTGTTGGAAGAAATGAACAAGACAATAAAAATATTTGTAAACAAATTGAAGCGGCAGGCTACAAAGCTTTTTCTGTAGTGGCAGAATTATCAAATCCGGAAGATTGTGAAAAGGCGATAAAGATGATCACAGAAAAATTTGATCGTATTGACGGGCTCGTAAATAACGCCGGTGTAAATGATGGCGTGGGTCTTGAAAAGGGCAGCTACGAAAAGTTTATGGAAAGCCTTCACAAAAATGTTATTCATTATTATTTGATGGCACATTTTGCTTTGCCGCATTTAATAAAAACGAAAGGCTCTATTGTAAACATCACTTCCAAAACCGCTGAAACTGGCCAGGGTAATACATCTGCGTATGCTGCTGCCAATGGCGGACGAAATGCATTAACAAGAGAATGGGCAGTAGAACTATTAAAATATGGCATTCGTGTAAATGCAGTGGTGGTTGCAGAATGCTGGACACCTGCTTATGAAAAGTGGATCGTTACTTTATCAAATCCTGAAGAAAAATTAAAAAAAATAACTGATAAAATTCCTTTGGAAAACAGGATGACAACTCCAGAAGAAATTGCCAACATGGTTGCGTTTCTTTTGTCGGAAAGATCGAGCCATACTACAGGACAAATTATTCATGTGGATGGAGGTTATGTTCATCTGGATAGAGCTTTAGCTAACGCTTAATTATTAAATAATGCAATCACTTGTTTGTATAACACCTGGAAAATTTGAGGTTTTAATTAAAGAGATGCTCTTAGCGTTAAAGCGAAAGGTATTTGCACGT